>JAOXRY010000209.1 GCA_025800305.1 Campylobacterales bacterium
CATCATTTGAAACATTATTAATTCATACTCTTTAAAAGATAGCATATAATCTCTAATGTATCTAAACTTTCTATCATTGTATGAATATAATTCAAAATTTTTTAGATAACTCTTAAAATCAATTTCATTAATAATTTGCGAATACTTTAAACTATAGAGGTCTTTTGTTTCAAGATACTTAAAAAAATCAATATAAAAATCCTCTATATCATCAAAACTTCTATGTCTGAAGTCTCTAAAGATTTCTAATTTGTCATACCTATCTTCAAGAAAACTTGTATGGAGAAACCAAAAAGCTTTTATAGAATATTCTTGTAAAACAGGGTATGCAACAACATATTGACTCTTTAGTGCGTCATCAAAAGTAATGCATACATCTTGTTTACCTAATCTATTTTTACTTTGTAAATCAAGCCACATTTCTGCAGAAAGTAAGTTATATTCTTTTTGTACAAAATTTAATAAATTACGAAAATCTTTTTCGGTTATTGAACCTTGTGTTTTAATATGTTTTTCATTATGAAAATGATGAAAAAGAAGTCCAAAACTCATTAAAGTAAGCCAGATAATAGTTTTGCTATAGAAGCTTCTTGTTCATTAAAACGTTCAAATCCTCTTTGATAAAAATACTTTTGCATTCTCAATCTTTCATTATCTGAATTATCAACTTTTTTAAGAATAAATTCTTTAATTTCTAAATGTAGATCTCTAATATTTCGTAAAATATGTAAAAGTTGACTATCTGTGTAAATATAATCATCTGCCAAAAGAAAGTATTTTTTTCCTAATACAATTGACTCAAATAAAATCGTACCACCGTATCCGATTGTAAAATCTGCCTTTTGTATAATCTCTTTACCCGAAACATTTACATCTAAGAGCATCACATTTGGAATTTTTGAAACTTGTTTATAAAAAGTGATATCTCTTAATCCAACTCCTAAAGGATGTTCCTTTACGACTAAGATGTAGCCTAGGGGAATAGACTTAGAAATATTTTCAATTACAGATATTTGATTCATAAACATTGGAGTAACTGTGCCAGTCGAAGCTTCTGGTTGTAATTGTAGAGGAAAGAAAATAAACTTATCATCAGGGATTTTTTTTGACCAGTTCATAGTAAAAGACAGATACAACTTTACATACAGACGATAAAAATTTGCTATAATTTTTTTTCTTTTTACAATTTTATCAATTTCTAGATATTTTCGATATTTTTTGTTTTTAGGACTGTGCTTCTTTTGTTTAAATAACAACTCAAAATTAGGGGAGAAAACGCCAAAAAGACTTTTTTTTACATTTAAAGTATTCTTTATTTTTTCTTTATGATATTGATGGACATCATAATGCTCTAAATGTTTTCCATAGTGTTCAGGCATTTCTTTTGTTAAAATAACATCTTTACAAGGCTTACAAAAAATTCCATCATTAAGATATAATAGATTGTTGCTAATAATCCAATGTGGATGAAAAGATATACACCTTTTATCTAACTCTTCAGAGATTTTAAATGTCAAAGTTGAAATAAAATTATCCGCATAACCACTAAAGACAATACTACTCTTCTCTATATATGGTTCTAAAAAAAGAACAAAACTCTTAATTAAAAAATTAATTTCGTCACTGTTAAAAGTGTAATTGCCTAAAACTTTATCTGTTCCACTATAATAATTAACAAAAAGACGTTCACAAACTACTGCTAGGAACAAGTTAGTTTTAGTATATTTTTTATTAAGAGCTTCAATATCAAAAGCCTCTATCTTTTCAATCTCATTTTCCAGAAATTCTTCATAAGAAAATGAATTAGTTACGTCTGCTTTTCTATAGGTTAAAATTTTATAATTGATTTCTTTAGAAAAGTGAGATGATATCTTTTTATGAAAATCATTCAAACTATCAGAATAATTGCTCACCAATAAAATATCAATTTTTTCCATTAATAACTTTTCCATTTCTTATTTCAAAGGTTTCATCACAGCGTTTAATTGTACTTAATCTATGAGCAATAATGATAAGAGTTTTATTTTTAGCTAAATCATATATTTCATCCATAATTTCAGCTTCAATAGCTTCATCTAAAGCACTTGTAGCTTCATCTAAGACTAAAATCTCAGGTTTAGAATAGAGAGCCCTTGCAATAGCAATTCTTTGCTTTTGCCCACCACTTAATTGGATACCACCTTCACCTACGCGTGTATTAATACCCTCTTTTTCTTGTAAGAAGTCATAGATTTTTGCTTGTTTAAGAACTTTAACGAGTTTTTCTTCATCAAAATTATTATCAAAGGCTATATTCTCAGCTACTGTTCCATCAAATAGATAAACAGTTTGTGGAATGTAACCAATTTTTTTTCTCCACGAAGCTATATTTTTATCAGTTAACTCTATCCCATCAATTACAATAGAACCACTTTTTATATTATAAAGTCCTATTATATTATCAACTAAAGTAGTTTTTCCACTGCCACTTTGACCAATAAAAGCTACAGAGTCTCCTTTATTGATATAAAATGAAATATTATCAATTATTGTTTTTTCACCATACTTAAAAGAGAAATTTTTTATCAAAATCTGTTTACTAAATTCTATCTTCTCTTTTTTTAAATTCTCTTCATTAAAATTTAATTCTTCATAAACTATTTCTAACGCTTTTGATTCATGTAAGATTTTGTTATACGTACTCATTATTCTATTTGCTGATGGCATTAACCTATATAGTGCTAAAACATAAATTGATAATAAAGGAATTACATCTGTAATATCTTTTTGGTATTTGTAGAGAATATAAATCACCATACTAATAACCAAAGTAAATCCTACTAATTCTAAAAAAATTCGAGGAATGCTATTTAAAGTTTGATATTTTGTTATAGAATAAGCATAGCCATAACTAGCTTTTTTAAATCTATTTGTTAATACACTACTATCTTTAATAAATTTAATTAATTTAAAGTTACCAAATGTACTATTTATTGCTTCATAAAGCTCTTTTTGAAAGGATGCCCTATCAACACCATATTTTTTAACTCGTCCAGAAATAACTTTTGTAAGAAAAAGAATCTTTAATAAAAGTAATGTAGTAACAAGTAGTGTAATCTTCCAATTAACAAAAAGTAATATAGAGTATATAAATATCACAACAAAAATTTCACTAGTTAAAAGTAAAAATTGACTAATAACTATCATTGTGGTATTAGCTTCATTAATAATTGATTTAGTCAAAAAAGAGCTATTTTTATTAACAAAGTCTTTATAGGGTAATAATAAATATTTTTGATATAGTTTAAAGGCTAGTAGATGATACCTACCTTGAGAAAATTTTGCTAATAAAAAAAAGTAAAGCAGATTAATACCAGCTCTAAAGATATAAAAAATAACCAATAAAATACCAAATGTAATAACAAAACTAATTTCATTTGAAAAATTAAAAAACTCAAAAAGGAATTGATAGTATTCATTAGAATGGATAAGATCAAAATTACTAGAAACAGCAATAAATGGCATTATTGCGGAGACACCTACCGTCTCAATTAAAGCAACAAAAACAGATAAAAAAAGTAATCCAACTAAAAACTGTTTATCTCTTTTTGAGAGAATAAATCTAATTTTGTTGATTATATCCAACAAAACTCAACACCATCAATAATTTTTAAATTTTTAAAATATTCTTGAGAGAGGTAACTAGAGTCACTTTTAATTACCAGTCTACTCCCTTCTATTTCAAATATCACATCTTTTGCTGTCTTATTTTTGTTAATAGAGTTCACAACAAATAAAATTGCGGAAAGCCACTTAATCTCACTAGTACCTGAATATTTCACTAGATCTTTTTTTTGTTGATTATTTAGAATATTTGCTATAATAAATCTCTCTTTATGTGATAAACCATAGCTAAGCCCTAAAAGAGCAATTTCATAAGCTTGAATTCCTCTTTTATAAAAATGGATTGTTTTTCCTAAACTACTTAGTTTAGCTGCATAATTTAATAATCTTTTATACTCTTTTGGTAATTTATGATTTTCTTGTAGTACATCAAATAGTTTCATTGAAATCTTAGAAAGGTATTCTCCCTCTTTTCTATTTAGATCAAATTTATCAATTAAAGATCTTACACTTGGATTAAAGTTATCTGGAAACATTCCATTTGAATTTCTTAGAAGATCTGATAAAAATACTCCTTCACGCACTCCCACTCCACTAGCAATAACTTTTTTACCTTGAATTTTTTTAATAATTTCAATAAAGATAAGGGTCCCTTCTCTGATTACATCAACCCTTTCTTGCTTAAACCCCAAAGATTTTAGTTCTCTTTTTTTAGCTCCGATAATCTGTTGAAAAAATTCTTTTTGATTTTTCACTTCATATTCAAAACCATGGATGATATTTAGATAATACTCTTCTCTTTTTATAATAGCCTCAGACACTGCCCTAAGAGTTCCACCAATCCCTATTACATTTTCACATTTATAATCATCTAATCTATCCAGCTCTTTTCTTATAAATTCTTTTGCATTTTCTATGTTTTTTTCATCTGAGAAAAGTTCTTTTAATCTTACAGTTCCAAGATCTAAAGAGATCGTTTTAATGATCTTTCTATTCTTAATAAAAGCAAGTTCTGTAGAACCTCCTCCAATATCTACAGTAATTCCATCAGATAAATAAAGAAGATTAGAAGCAGCGACACCGCCATAGTATGCTTCCTTCATCCCATCAATAACTTTAATGTTTAATTTATGTTTCTCTTTAATAATATGAAGAAACTGCTCTTTATTTGATGCATCTCTTACTGCCGATGTGGCAACAGCTAAAATTTTTCTTGCTTTATAAAACTTTGCTATTTCTAAAAAATCACCTATTGCCGCAACTGCTCTATCAATTGGTTCTTTCTGTAAATTTCCACCATTTTTATAAGAGTCTTCACTAATTCTAACTCTAGCTTTTACCTCTTCTAAAAGATGAAAACCAAAACGACTAGTTTTCCTAAATACTGCCATCCTAACAGAGTTAGATCCTATATCGATAACAGCAGTTACTTTAGCCAATTGTTAGTCTAAATTTTTAAGATTTTTAAATTTTGCAGATAATTCAACTGCTGTTTCTATATTGTCTGGATCAACATCAATTGCATCAACAGGACAAACAGCAATACAAGCTGGTTCATCATAAGAACCAACGCACTCAGTACAAATATCTGGATCGATTACGTAAACCGGATCTCCCTCATCAATTGCTTCATTTGGACACTCATCAATACAAGCATCACATGCGATACATTCATCACTAATAAATAAGCTCATTTTCACTTACCTTGGTTAATTTTTTACAAAAGGTTTTTAACTATTTCTTACTTAAAGTTTTCTTTAATAGTAGCTTTTTTTTCTAGCTTGTCATTTCACACTCTAAAACAACTGATGCAATTGTCCCAGATCTGTCTTTTCTATTTTCAATACTTATTTTAGCATCCATAGCATTTGCCGCATTTTTTGCCAAGAAAAGCCCCAATCCAACTCCTTGTTTTTCTCCTTTTCTAATAAAAGGAGCAAATGGATCGATATCTTCATCTATACCGCATCCTTCATCAATTACTTGAATAGAAAAACTATTTCCTTTATAGTCATTTTTAATCGTAATTGTTCCACTTTCTGGAGTAAACTTTATGGCATTTTGAACAAAATTTTGAATGATATGGTTTAAAAGACTCTCTCCAGCATAACACTCAATCTCATAGGGAAGAATTTTGTTTTCAAACTTAATTCCTTGGTTTTCAGCAAGCATTTTATAATCGACTGCTTTCTCCATTAAAAAGTTACTAATATTAATTTTTTTAGTCGGTTCAAACTGTGCATACTCTGCTCTTCCTATATCCAAAATAGAGCTGGTCATTCTATTCATCTCATCAACTGTTTTATTATTGTTTTTTAGTGTCTCAATATATTTTTCAGGTGCTCTTTCTTTCATAAGAGTTACAGAGTTTTTAGTTTTGATAACTGCAAGAGGAGTTTTTAACTCATGGGCAAGACCTATAAAAAGTTCTTTCTGATAATTTATATGTCCCTCTATTTTATTAATAAGAATATTAACTGATTTTGCTAAAGACTTAAACTCTAATGGCACTGCGTCTCTATCAATTTTATTTAAACTAGTCTCATCCATCATAGAAAGTTCCTTAGTTAATCGACTTATAGGTTTTGCCAAAATAGCAGATAATAAATAAGAAAACACACCTATAAATAAAGTTGCTAATATATTTAATAAAACAATGATTTTTTTAATTGTTCCTAGAAGTTCTGTAACATCTGAAATATCTTTTTTTACTACAATAAAATAGTTTCTATTAACATTAATAGGATAATAAATTTCAAGATAGTTAACATCACTTCCTTGAATGTAGTTTGTTTTATATCCATTATAATCTACACAAAGTTCTGTATGTATCTCAAAATCTACTTTATATGGAATTTTATACCTTGTCTCTCTAACGTTTTTTGTTAGATCTTCTTGAGCAATGATTATTTCAGCTGTCTCTGTAAGCTCGGTTTCTAAATCATCATAAATATGGTATTCAATAAGGGTATATACAACAAAAGAAAAAAGAAAAACCAGTGCCCCAAAAGCAGGCACTAGCTTGAAAGCAAATTCAGTTCTTATACTACTGAAGGATAGCAAAACCTATAACCACGCCTTCTTACAGTTTCTATAGTGTCAATTTTTAATGGTTTATCCATCTTTTGTCTAATTTGGTTAATAGCAACCTCAATAACATTTGGGGTTACAAGCTCTGGCTCTTCCCAAATTGCATCAAGTAATTGTTCTTTTGAAACAATTTGATCTCTATGCCGTGCTAAATGAGTAAGAACTTCAAAAGGTTTTCCTTTTAGGTCAATGTCCTCATCTTTAAAGAATATCTTCTCTTCATCAGGATCTATAATTAGATCTTCAATTTCAATAATGTTTGTTCCACCAAATCTAAGTCTTGCTTCCAGCCTTGCGACAAGTACGTCAAATTCAAAAGGTTTTTTGATGTAGTCATCAGCTCCACCTCTTAATGCTTCAATTTCACTATCAATATCATCTCTAGCACTAATTACAACAACAGCCGTTCTTTGACTTTTGTCTTTTACTTGATCAATAATTTCAAGACCACTTCCATCAGGAAGCATCCAATCTGTTAAAACCAAGTCATAATTTCTGATACCAATAAAATATTCAGCATCTTTCATATTCTCAGCTTCATCTGTTTGGTAGCCAAGTTCTCTCAACCCTTCAGAAAGAGTTGTGTTAAGTGTTTTCTCATCTTCAACTATTAAAATTCTCATGGTTATATCTTTAAGTTTTTCTTAAGAGGATTGTACCATAAAGTTAAGGTACTTCAAAGGTTTATTTAAGAAATTTTTAAAATTTTTTTGTGGTTTTGACTCCAACTTTAGCATTTTTAATGATATCTGGTTTAATTATCTTCATTGTTACTTGTGAAATCTCTGAAAATGTATCTCCTAACATTTGACAAGTCTCATTAACTGCTACTTCAACCAATTCAAACTTATTTTTCTGAACAAAAAAGGTAACAAACTCAACAATCTTACTATAATCTAAAAACTCATCTTTATATTCATACTCTATTTCAAGATCTATTAAAACCTTTTGAGGAAATTCTCTCTCTTCTTTCAAAATCCCAATAATTGTTTCAAACTCTAACTGTTCAATCTGTATTGTCATCAAACTACAGCTTTTTCTTGCCCTTTTACAAGTCTAACAATATTAGGAATATGTTTATAAAAAATAAAAAATCCAAGTAAAATAATAGGAGTATGAGTTTCTAGCCCATTAAGATCTGGATAGATAAAAAAACTAGAAATGACTGCACCTATAAGTCCTGTTAAAGAAGAGACAGATGAAATCTTCAACGTTTTCCCTACAATAAGCCACACTAATATACCAGCAACTGCAGATAATGGAGTTAAAGCTACTAAAACTCCAAGCCCTGTTGCAACACCTTTTCCACCTTCAAACCAAAGATATGGGCTGAAGCAGTGACCGATTACAGATAGAACACCTATGGTCCAAAGTACGCTTTCATCAAATCCCATCATCATTGCAGCAAGAATTACAACTACACCTTTTAAAGCATCTAAGGTAACTGTAATAATTCCAAGCTTTTTTGCCAATTGTGGGTTTTTTTCTTTTACAACTCTTAATACGTTTGTAGCACCAATAGAGCCACTTCCACTTTCTGTAATATTCACATCTGCAAAAAATTTAGCCAGTAAAAGTCCAAAAGGAACTCCCCCTAAAAGATATGCTATTAAATAAAAAACTATGTTACCATTTGTGAAAAATTCTGCCATTTATATCCCTTTAAAAACCTAATTCTACCAAAATTATTTTTTTCTAATGTCCAATGTATTAATAAGCCCAATTTCAAAAAATGTTGGTGTTAGACTTTTCTCTTTATAGTAAATCATCAAAAGATCTTTTTTCTTTTCATTGGTACTTTCATAAACTTTAAACTCTTCAAGATTCTCTTTTATTAATAAAAAATCTGTTTTATAGATTTTGTCATTTTCTATTGGAAGAGTAATATTATTTTCACTTTCTAGTCTTATTAACCTATTCTCCTTTTGCAAAACCGTATAAGTCACATAACTCCCTTCTCTTTCAAAAAGAGAGTTTTTTGTTTTAAGATTAATAAAATCGAACTTTCTTCCACTATTAATAAAGATCTCATTAGCCTCTAATAGATCTTTATAAAGAACCTCTTTGACTTCATAATCAGAAAAGGTTTTACTCTCTTTTTTATAAAGAGATTCATACCCTTTTTGAAGATTAAAAGAAGAATTTACTAGAAATAAAACAATTATAGAAAGAAGTGTTACAGAGACAAGGACTTCTATTAAAGAAAATGATTTTCTCATTAGCCCATATTCATAGAAAAAATTGGAAGAAGCATAGAGACAACAATAAAACCAACAACTCCACCAACAAAAAGCATAAGCATTGGCTCAAGAAGTGAAAGCATAATTCCAACTCTATCACGGTTTTCTTCAAAATACATTGCTGAAAGATTAGTCAAAATCTTTTGTAATTCGCTTGTCTCCTCTCCAAGAGCAATCGCTTGAACAAAAGATTCTGGAAGTTTTGCATTTGAACTATTCAGTGCAGCTGAGAACTTACCACCTTCTACTACCTTTTCTGAAGCGTCCATAAACACTTTACTTAAAACAGAGTTTCCTAAAATATTTGCAGAAAGTGAAACAGCTTGAACAAAAGGAACTCCAGATCTTAAAAGAACAGATATCATATATGAAAACCTTGCCAATTCAGTTATCATAATGGTTTTTCCAAAAATAGGAAGTTTTAAAAATATAGAATCCATTACATATTTAAAACCCTTACTAAAGTTCATTGCCAATCCAAAAAGAAAGAAAATTCCAAAAATCACAATTGTTAAAACAAGCCAATAAGCTCCAAGAAAATCACTGGCATTTATTACAAATTGGGTTACAGGAGGAAGTTCTTGATTCATCTGATCAAAAATAGAAGTTATTTTAGGAACAACAACTGTAATCATAAAAGCCACCATCAGTATTGATACAGCTACAATGAACATTGGATAAAAAAGGTTAGATCTTATCTGTTTACTAATTGCTTCCATCTCTTTAATAAACCTAGATAATTCCTCTAAAACCTCTGCTAAAATTCCGCCATCTTCTGAAATTTTCACTGACTGAAGATAAAATCTAGGAATTGAAAATATCTTCTGTGTTTCTAAAGCAACGGCAAAACTATTTCCCTCATCTAAAAGTGTATTTATTGAAGTTAAAAAAGCTGAAATTTTTTTATCTTTTTTATATTGAGTTGAGGCAAGTTTTACTGCATTTACAATAGAAATCCCAGAGTCTAAATAAATCGCAAGATCTCTGCTTAGATTGGCAAGAACAGAATCTTTTACCATTTCTTTCTTATTCAAAAATGATAAATTAGCAAAAAGTGAGACTTGCTGTTTTGATATCTTTTCAACAAAGATCCCTCTAGATCTTAGTTTGATTGTTGCATCTTTTTTATCTACACCATCAATAGAACCAGAGTGTTTTTTTCCCTGTTTGTCTATCCCTCTATACTTAAAAAGCATCTCACCTCTAATTTTATTTTTATCTTGTAAGTATAGTCATTGAATCCTTTACACCTATTAAGTAGAAAAAAGGTTAATAAATAAGTCATTAAAAGAGTGTATAATAACTAAAAGGATAAAAATGAAACACTTTAAATTACTTTTAATTTCTGGAATCATTGGAGTTTTTTTTCTAGGGTGTTCTGAGGAAAAGGTAGCTAAGGCTGAACCTGTTCCTGTTCAAGCAGAGCCTTCTGGAAAAATCATTAAAATTAAGGGTGAAGTTTTTTCAACTAAAAATGGTAAAAAAACTCAACTTTCTCTTAATTCAAAGATCTTTCCTGGATCAACATTAGAAACTGGAAAAGATTCATTAGCTAGGGTTCTATTTAGTGATGGCGGGGTTATTGCTATTGGTAAAGAGAGTAGTTTTGCACTAGAAGATTATTTCTACTCTGAAAATGAAAAAAGAGCAGATATAAACTTTAAAAGAGGTATGTTTGAAGCAATTAGTGGAAAGATTGGTAAATCTAATCCAGACAAATTTAAGCTAAAAGCTAAAACTGCCACTATGGGTATTAGAGGAACTCACATCGTTGGAAACCTAAAAGATGACGGTGAAGATCTTCTAGCTTGTATTGAAGGAGCTATTGTAGTTGAAGCAAAAGATATCTCTGGAAATATTACTACAGCACCAGTAAAAGCTGGTATGCAGGTTAAGGTTGATGAGACAAATACAGAGGGAATAAAGCCTTCTAGTATTGAGTATGATGAGATCTTAGCTATTATTAATTCAACAGGATTAAAAGGCGGAGAGAAGATTTTAGAAAAAGCTCTTAGAAACCTTAATCCAAAACCTAAAGTAAAAAGAAAAGGTAGTTACTTTCACTTAGCATTAGGGGTTAACAGAAAAGCAAGAGAGAATGTTAGATACAAACTTATCTCTAAAATTACTGGTGTAAAAATCAACTCGAGAACAGGTGAGTTAAAAGTTCCTACTCAATTAGTTGAAGATAATCCTATTACAGTTGCAGTAAAAGTAACTGCTAAAGATTATGATGAAACAAAAGAGTATGTAATCCAAAAAGGTGATGCAAAAGACTGGGTTGATATTAAAGCAGGAGCAGGTTTTATAGTTGCTCTTAAAAATGATGGAACTCTTTGGGCTTGGGGGAAAAATAACGATGGTCAGTTAGGACTTGGATATAAGAAATTTGTAATCAAGCCTACAAACGTTTTCTCAAAAATCCCTTTTAAAAGCTTTGATGTTGGTGAGAACTTTGTAGTTGCAGTTAAAGCAGATGGAACTCTTTGGACTTGGGGGGATAACACAAATGGAAAACTTGGTCTTGATGATTATTCCACAAGAAGAAAACCAACTCAAATAGGAAAAGAGAAAAACTGGAATAGTGTTTCTGTTGGAGAAAGCCACTCTCTAGCATTAAAAGCTGACGGTTCTTTATGGGCTTGGGGTGAAAATATTGGTGGTAAACTAGGTACTGGTGACTCCATAGACTACACAAAACCTACAAAAATCCAAAGTGATACGCCTTGGGAAAAAGTTACAGCTGGTATGGAACACTCTCTTGGTATTAAAAAAGATGGAACTCTTTGGGCTTGGGGCGTTAACAG
>JAOXRY010000234.1 GCA_025800305.1 Campylobacterales bacterium
CTCTACAACAAAAACTGAATTTAAAGAGACACAAGAGAAAGATCCTAAAGATCCAGGAGATAGCATAACTTTTAATTTAGGTTATAGCTTTACTTCAAATCTTAAACTAGCATGGCAAACTATTAATATGTCTGATGAATCTGCACCTGATGGCGACTATAATGATAAAGAAGGTTATAGAGTTCATGATATAGCAATTAACTATAAGCCATCTTCAATAAAAGGTTTAACTTTAGTTGGAGGTATTGATAATATAACAGATGAAGAGTATATTTCTCATATCTCAGAAAACAGAACTCTTACTTATCAAAGAGGAAATCCTGATACAGCAAATTCTGCTGATTTTGAGCCAGGAAGAAACATTAAAGTATCTGTATCATATAAGTTCTAAAATGAATTTACAAAAACTAATTTCTACAATCTATGAGTCCAAAAGCCATATTGGCTGGACTCATGGAGTTTTATCTGTGGTAGGAGGAGTTGTACTTGCCTTTTTCTCAGGGACTCTTCTTACTTCTTTTTTGGCTGGAGACTTTCCCTTAAGAATAGTTCCAAGTATGATTCTCACCCCTATTCTAGTCTCTATTTTTGGAATTTGGATTTTATTTTCTAATACTATATATACTGCTATACAAAAGACTTTTGGAGGGATTTTAATTTTTCTTTTAATCTTTGCTATTAAAGGTCTATCATGACAATCAATAAGGTAAATAAAAAGCTTCTCATACAAGGTCATACTTTTATAGGCTTACTGGTTGTTTTTCTTTTCTATATTAGTACGTATTTTGGTAGTTTAACTCTTTTTTTACCATATATTCAAACATGGGAATCTCCCTCAAAACATATTCATTCAACGAAAGATTACACCTTTAATATTGATCAAGAACTTGATGAAATAATCGCCAATAATCATCTATTAACTAGAGTTATTGAAATCATTCCACCTAATTTTAAAGATCCTTCTTTAACAGTTAGTAGTAAGAACCAAACAACACTACACATTGATCCAAACACAAATGAGATCTTAGATACAGACTTTGAGAAAAACTCTCTATCAACTTTTTTCAATGACCTTCACACTGGAGGATTTATGGGACTTACAGGAAGAGTTATTATGGGAGTCGTTTCTTTAGGAATGATTTTTCTTCTATTAAGTGGAATTATTATGTATTTCTCCAGTAAAAAATTAAATAAAAACAGTTGGTTTAAGTGGCATAAGGATCTTTCATTTTTGCTGGTTCCATACATTATAATTTTCTGTCTAACAGGTGGATTTATGGGATTTATGCTTCCTAACTCTTCATTTTTTGCAAAAGCTGCAACCAATAATCAAGAAAATAACATGAGAAAACTAGTCTCTCCTATTATTTTTAAAAAGAAAAGAATTCTAAAAAAAAGCAAGAATCAAGTCCTTGTAAAACCACTTTCTAATCTCATAGAAATAGCTCAAGAAAATTATCCAGATCTTAAGATTGAAAAAATAGCCATCTATAACTATAAAAAAGACAACTCTCAAACTCATTTTATTGGTTATCTAAAAAACAATAGATCTTTAACAGCAAGAGTCAATAGAATGACAATAACCCTTGATAGCCAAAATGGAAAAGTCATAGAGAAAAAAGAGATAAAAGACTCTCACATTATCAAAAAAACACTTTCTGCATTTTATTTTCTACATTTTCTTACTGATGAAAAAATTATTATAAGAGTAGTTCTATTTATTGGAGGAGTTTTAATGGCTCTATCTTTAGTTTTTGGATACATGATTTGGGCAGAGAAACGCCTTAAAGATATTCATGAACCATACTATTATAGTTTTATAAATAGGTTCACCATAGCAGTTATGCTTGGGGTTATTCCAGCAACAGCAGGTTTATTGGCGATATATTGGATAATTCCACCTTACTTGATAGATAAAGAGATCTGGCTTAGAGGAAGTTTTTATCTTCTTTGGAGTGTTGCTTTATTTATTTCTATAATTAGCAATAGTAGTATAAAAACTGGAAAAATATATCTTTATGGTTCATCTTTTTTCTTTTTTCTTGCTGTATTTCTCCATGGAAAAACAACAGGTTTTTTTATACATACAAGCTTACTCAATAATTTAAATACGGTATTTGCTGTAGATTTAACTCTATTGTTTTGTGGTCTAATTTCTTTTGTCTTAGCGTTAAAAATAGAGAATATTCCTCAACTTTCAAGATTTACACAAGGAGAAAAAAATGTTTAGAAAAATAGTTGTTTTTATTCTTATTTCTACAGCACTTTTTTCCCATAAGATCCAAGGGATAAAATTAGAAGCTGAAAAGATAAAAAATGATTCTATTTTAATTAAGGCCTATTTTCAAAAATCCAAAAAACAACTTGTTGGAAATAAGGTAAAACTGATTTCTAAAATTGATAATAGAAGACTAAATCAAACATATATAAAAGAAGGTAAAAACACAG
>JAOXRY010000241.1 GCA_025800305.1 Campylobacterales bacterium
GTATGGTGGAAGGGTTTTGTAAAAAATATATCAAAAGTGTTGATGGCTTACAATCCACAGCAATGGGGATGAGCCTTGAAAAGATCCTGCCTTTTGTATGAAAATGAACTAAGAGCTTTAAAAAAAGCCAATAGATTCAGAGAGAGAAAAGTTTACAAAAACCTAGAAGATTACGCTTCCAACGACTATTTAGGTCTTGCAGAAGACAAAGAGATCTTAAAAAAAGTTTTTAAATATCTAAAAAAATCAAAAACCCATGGAGCAAAAGCCTCTCAACTTGTTAATGGTTATCATGAGATCCATGAAAAATTTGAAAAGTACCTTTGTAAAATCAATAAGTTTGATAGAGGAGTGATTGTAGGAAGCGGCTATTTAGCAAATCTTGCTCTTTTTGATACATTGCCTAGAAGAGGGGATCTGCTTTTGGTAGATGAAGAGTATCATGCAAGTGGCATTGTAGGGACAAAGCTAACCTCAGGAAAAGTCCTATTTTTCAGACATAACGATGAAAAAGATCTCAAAGCCAAACTAGAAGAGTTCTCTGGAAAAAGAGTTTTTATTGCTGTTGAGGGTGTCTACTCTATGTCTGGAGACCTGTTAAATAAAAAGATCTTTCAAGTAGCAGATAGATACAAAGCTAACTTAATTGTTGACGAAGCCCATAGTAGTGGTGTTTTAGGAAAGAATCTTAATGGTATTTTTGATTATTATAAGATTAAGCCAAAAAGTAATCACATTAAAATGGGAACTTTAGGAAAAGCCTACGGAAGCTATGGGGCTTATATTTTGGCAAATGAAGAGATAATCACATTTTTAGAAAATAGAGCAAATAGTTTGATATACGCAACCTCTCCTTCTCTTTTTGATATAGCATATGGGTACTATTCTGCAAAAAAGATTCAGAAAAACAGAGATCTTTTTAATAAAAAAATAACAAAAATTCAAAAATCGGCATATGATGTGCTGAGAATTTCTACAAAAAGTTTAATACTCCCAGTGCCTATAGAGAGTTCAAAAAGATCTTTAGAGATCCAAAAAGAGCTTTTAGAAAAGGGTTACTTGGTTGGAGCAATCCGACCACCAACCGTAAAAGAGCCGATTCTTAGAGTGATTCTAAGGGTTATAAATAGTGATTATGAGAAACTATTTAGGCTAATAAAGAATATTAAAGTAAAGGATTAACTTGAGAGCAATTATTTTATTTGGATTTTTAACTACATTTGTTTTATCTGCAACGTGGGTTGTAAATGAATCAAGGAGTAAACTAAGCTGGACAAAAGCTGCTGATTTTTGCAAAAAGAACAAAGGAAAGCTTCCTCTTGTAAAAGATCTAAAAAATGCAAGTAGTAATAAGTTTAAAAGGTACTTTAAAAAAGACTTCTACTGGACAAGAGAAGAGAATAAAAATAACCTAGAACAAGCTAAATATTTTAATTTTTATGATAAAACTACATATACAAGTCCTAAGGAATTCAAGCTAAATGTAAGGTGTGTAGTTAGATAGATAAGTATAGATTTTTTTAAAGAATCGGTGTTATAATTTTAGATAAATTTATTTGAAAGTTTAAGAGGCGTAGTAATTTGAAAACAAAAAGTGGTTTTACATTAATAGAGTTGATTTTTGTAATAGTAGTTTTAGGAATCCTCTCAGCTGTAGCACTTCCAAGATTTGGAAATGTTTCTGATAACGCAAAAGAAGCAAAATCAAAAGAAGATGCGGCAGCAATAAGAGCTGGAATTTCTTCGGTTAGAGGTATTGCGTTACTTGAAAATAATACATCGGATTTAGGTAGTAATTTATTTACAGGTATTTATGCAGATGGTGAGTTGATTAAAGTCACACAAGCAAAAGGTTATCCAAGAGATTTAGATAATCCTGATGGCTCTTTCAATACCTTGAATAGCGAAGCAACTTTTTCATCAGTGCTCACTGATAGCCCTACTGGATGGAAAGTTACTAGAATTGGTGTTGGTGCAGCTGGAGTTATGCCAACTACAGATGTTCAGTACACATCACCTAATGGTAAAATTTGTACATATACTTCAGATGATGGAAAGTTTACTTGTGACTGGAATTAATTCTCAGTGATGAGCAGTTATATCAGTAGATAGCTTTTTAAATAAGCTATCTACGTCTTTTTCTAAGTTTTTTTCTTTTATTATTTTTTCTATTAGAGCTGAAATTAGAGCTTTAGTTTTTACAGTTCCAGTTGAATCTGTTATTTTTTCAAACTCTTTTTCAATAAAGTCATAGTATCTATCATCAATGCCTACTTCAAATTTATTTTTATCAGGTTGACACTTATCTGTTTTTATTCTCAGCTTCTTCATAGGCGGTATTCTACACAAAAAATTACAAATCTTCAATAGTGTGTAAATTTGTAACATTTATACAGTTATTGTGGTAGTAATAAGAAAATTATGATATAAGACTTAAAGAACAACAGTTTTTTCACTTTTTACTAATAATAAGCTGAAAAAAACCGATTTGATGTTATAGTAAATTCTAAAGGTTAAAAAGAATGCATCTATTTTTAGTAGCTCTATCACTATTCTTACCATTAGTTGGTGTATATTTTTATGGGCTGGTAAATCATACAAACTCTGAACAAGACTTTTTCATATGGTTCTATATATTTATTGCACAATTTATACTTTCATATATTTTTGTAGAGCGTATAATGTATAAAGCTAATGTAGTTGATTGTGATAGTAAAATTGAGGAGTTAGATAGTTGGTTAGATAAAGCAATAGATGGTCTAGATAGTTATGATGTAGAATTAAACAAAGAGAAAATGGCTTTTGAAGAGAAAGTAGAAGAGCTGAATCAAAAACTACAAAGCTCAGAAGATATTATAGAAAAAGAGAGACAAGAAGTTTCTGAAATGAAAGAAGATCTAGTAATAGAAACAGCACTTCTTAAAGACGATCTCCAGTCAGCAAAAGAAGATTTAGAGGATGCAGAAAAAAGAGCAACAGATGCAGAAGCCGAACTCTCACAAGCAAAATCAGAAATAGACAAGTCAAAAGAAGAGATAGAAAAAGAGAGACAAGAAGTTTCAGAGATGAAAGAAGACTTAGTAATAGAAACGGCTCTTTTAAAAGATGATCTAGAAGCTGCAAGAGCTGAAATTGAAGAATTAAAAGCGAAATTAGCATAAAAATAAAAAATCTGAAAAAAATTCAAATCCACAAAACCCCATAATAAGAGGCTTCCTTGGAAGTCTTCTAAAAACCCCTAAAAAAATTTTCAAAAAATCCTTGACAAGAGAGGGAAGTTAGCATATAATTCCCATCCCGAAACTGAGGGAGACAACGAAAGAGTCTTTCACAG
>JAOXRY010000249.1 GCA_025800305.1 Campylobacterales bacterium
TGGCTTTGCATTAGGTGATGTTACTGGTATAGAAGGAATGAACTTTAAGATATGTGGAGGAAGAGGTTACTCTAATGCATATGGAAAATATAATTATTATAATAGTGATTTTTCAGATGATGATAATGCAAATCAAAACGACTATGGTACACCTATCGATAAACCTGCATATTCTCACAATAAATCTGATACTCCAGATATGGATATGATAGGATTTATTTGGAAAGCCTATGATGATTCTCAATATAAAGTATCATTGAATTACGCAAAAGCTGTTAATATGCTTGGAATCAAAAATACAACTGATTTTACAAGTGGGTTTCAAGATGTAGGCGATATGACTACTTCTGCACTAACATTTGAAGCCAATGGAATAGGGGATGAAATTAATGATTTCTTAGATGATGCAAAATTCTTTATATCTTATGCACAAAGTAAAACAGATCCAAAAGAAGGAGTAACTACTCAAATTTTAAATCCTCAGTTTAATCCACAAGTAGCTGTTTCAAGTAGTAATCCATATACAATTACATCCCATGGTATGTTAGGTTCTACTAAGTCAGAAACGGGTAGTTCTATTTATGCAGGTTTTAATTGGAAATGTGCTTTTGTTGATGGAATGAGAATAGGAGTTGAATATAATAAAGGTGACAAGTATTGGAGAAGTTTTACATACGGTGAAGATACTCTAATAGGTTCAAAATTAGCGGCAAGAGGTACCGGAAAAGAGATTTATATCAATAAAGAACTTGTAGGAAAATATTTAACAATGCAGATTAGACATACACAAATTGACTATGACTATACTGGAAGTGATATGTTTTTTGGAGCTACTGGTACGCCAACAGCTACCTCTGACGCTTATGCCGCTTATAAAGGATTTGGAGGAATGGATCCTGTTAAGTCTGCAACTGACACAAGAGTTTCTATCAGATATAGATACTAATTTAGTAATCTTATAGTAACTTAAAATTTGCTACCATTATTAAATTTTTAATAATGGTGGTAAATTTTGCTAACTACAGAACAATACTTTTCATCTGACCTTTCTCAAAAAGATTTAGATAAAGCTTTTAACACAATAAAACAAGAAAAAGATTTAAAAGAGATCGGCTACTACTCTTTACCTGATAATCAAGAAAAACTGATAGAAAAACTCTATAAACTAAAAAATAAAGTCTATAAAAAATATATCAAAAATATTGTTGTTATTGGTATTGGTGGTTCATCACTTGGAACAAAAGCCGTTAGTAGCTTATTAAAAAATAAAACAACTAGTTGCGCACCAAATCTTATTTTTATAGAAAATTCAGATCCTATTGCTTTAAATGAAGCGACAAAAGATCTAAAGCTAGAAGCTTCACTTTTTGTGGTTATTTCTAAATCAGGATCTACTATTGAGACTATTTCAGTTTTTAAATATGTTATCTCACTCTTTAAAAAGCCTATTGAAGATCTAACGAAAAATTTTGTAGTTATTACTGATAGAGAATCTGCATTGGATAAATTTGCTAAAGAGGTGGAAATTAAAGCTTACTATCTCTATCCAAACGTAGGAGGAAGATTTTCTGTTTTAAGTGCTGTTGGACTTCTGCCTTTAGTTCTTGCAGGTTTTGACATTAAAAAGCTTCTAAGTGGTGCTAGTAAATTGTGTAATGATTTTTTTGAGAAAAAAGAAGATAGACATAATATGATGGAAAAAGCATATTTTTACGCTAAAAACAGAGATGAACAAAATATCAATGTTCTTTTTGCCTACGCAACTGAGTTTGATGAGTTTGTAAAGTGGTATGTTCAGCTTTGGGCAGAGTCTCTTGGGAAGATATCTCCATCAAATGGAAAAGTAGGGCTTACTCCAATTGGAATTATTGGATCTGTTGACCAACACTCTTTTTTACAACTTATCATGGAAGGACCAAAAGATAAGACTGTTACATTCATTAAGGTCAATGATTTTGAACAAAATATCAAAATCCCTCATATTGAGATTCCTCATCTTGAAGGAACAAACTTTGTAAATGGAAAGAGTTTTAAAGAGCTTATAAATGCACAGTGTGATTCTACCCTTGAAGGTGTTAGAAACGCAGGTGTGAATACAGATCTTATAACTCTTAATAAGCTAGATGAATACCATATTGGGTATCTGATTTATTACTATGAAATGTTAACTTCTTTAGCTGGTTATTTTCTTGATGTGAACACATATGATCAGCCAGGTGTTGAAGTCGGGAAGAAGATCTTAAAAACTAAATTCTAAAAGGACTTGCCGTGAACATTGCAATTCTCACTTCAGGTGGTGATAGTGCAGGGATGAACCCTGCAATTAAGAGGTTTATTGAATACTCTTTTGAATTAGGTTTAACTCCTTATCTTGTTTACAATGGTCTTGAAGGGTTGATTGACAATGAGATTAAAAAAGCAACTTCAAAAGACGCCTCTGGAATTATCAATCGTGGTGGAACTGTTTTAAAGTCTTCTAGATCTAAAAGATTTTTCGAGAAAAAATATAGAAAAAAAGCCTACGAAAATCTTAAAAAATTAAAAATAGAAAAGCTTGTTGTTGTTGGTGGTGATGGATCTTTTAGAGCTTTAAATGCTTTTTACAATGATTTTAAAATGCCATTTGTTGGAATTCCTGGAACTATTGATAATGATATCCACGGATCTGAGTATTCATTAGGAACTGATACAGCTCTAAATATTATTAGAAGTGCAATTGATGATGTTAGAGATACAGCAAGTTCGTTTAGACGTGGTTTTGTTATAGAAACCATGGGTAGAGACTGTGGTTATTTAGCTCTTGTTTCTGCCCTTACTAGTGGAGCTGAGATCTGTCTGATTCCTGAGCTTAAAGCTGATATGAAAAGTATAAAAAAAAGGTTGAAAAAAGAGTTTGCAGAAGATAGAGAGTATCTCATCGCAATTGTTGCAGAGGGAACACATGAAGCTTTAAACTTAACAAAATGGATAGAAAAAGAGTTTGGGGTAGAGTCAAGGCTGACAACTTTAGGACACATTCAAAGAGGAGGTACTCCTTCTACTTTTGATAGGTTGATGGCTTATGAGTTTGTCACTTATGGAATTGATGCTCTTTTAAAAGGTGAGTCTGGAAAAATCGTTGTTTACAGGAATGCAAAGGTAGATCTAAGATCTGTAGCATATGTAACAAAAGGAAAACACAAATTACAACCAGAGCTTTTAAAACAAGCTAAGAAACTGATGTCCTAAAGGGCAAAAGCCTCTTTCATAGTTTTATAGATCTCTTGTTTATCTTCAATACTAGTAAAGTAAGAAAAAGCAAGGACACCTTGCCAAATTAACATTCCCTCTCCATCTGCTGTTTTTAAATCTTTAGATTTTGCATACTGTAAAAATGGAGTATTTTTATTATAAATAACATCAACTGCAAATGGTTTTGTTTCAAAAAGCTTTTCTAAGATCTCTTCAGGGATTGGCAAAGAATTATCTTCCAGACCAGCACTTGTTGTGTTAATAACAACATCAAACTTTTCAGGTTTAAAACTTTCCCAAGTAAAAGCTTTTATTCCGGACTCTTTGAAAAAATCTAATCTCTTTTTACTTCTATTTACAACTGTAAGATCTCTATGCTCATCTTTAAATGCAGTCGCCAAAGCTTTAGCAGTTCCACCACCACCGATAATTAAAATTTTCTGAAAATTTCCATGGGCTTTTAAAGACTCCACAAATCCAGGAGCGTCAGTGTTATACCCAATCAGTCTTCCATTCTCATTAACAACAGTATTTACAGCACCAATAACCTTGGCAACTCCACGTACTTCATCACAAGCTTTAAAAGCTTCTTCTTTATGAGGAACTGTTACGTTAGCCCCTTTAAGATTTAGATCTAAAAAAGTCTCTCTTAGTTTAGAACCATCTTCTAATCTTGTTCTTGTATACCCTAAGTGGCGTAATCCAAACTCTTTAAAACATGCGTTATGAATCTTTGGTGAAAATGAGTGAGATACAGGGTCTCCAAAAATTGAATAGAGTGTCATAGCTGTTCTTTGATTAAATTAAAAATTTTTTGGGAAAAGTTGTAAAACTTTTCTGCATCTTTTAAAGTAGGTTTTCCATATGGCAATAGACCAAAATCTCCAGGATATCTTGAATCAATGTAAAGTCTATCTAAGATCTCAACCGTTTGAATTTCTTCTTCTGTCAGTTTTAGATCTATTAAGTCTTTAATATTTTCGTAAAGAGAGAGAAGTTTATGAGTTTTAGGAGTATTATCGCTCTTACTTTCCATAACAGCTTTAAAACTTTTTTCAATTGCTTGTTGAGAATGGAATGAAACTACAGTAGTTAGCTGTTCATTTTTGATGATCTCTTTTATCGTTTCAAGATCTATAAAAGCACTTTGAAGCCAATCATTTGTGATTTTATCCATAAATTGTTACACCGTTTTTATCAATTTCAGAGATAAAGTTACTTTTCAGCTCTTTAAGCTGTCTATATTCTTCTTTTGTATAAACAATAAGATCTATAGGTATCTTTTTATACAGTGTCCTTAAATGATAGTTTACATCTAGATAGTTTTTATTTTTTTCATCAAAACTCTGAGGAAGTTTTTCTTCATTGGTTACAATCATTAGATCTAAATCACTAGTAGCTGTTGCACTTTGTGATGCGTGACTTCCAAATACAACTGCTTTATAAGGCTTTATTTCATTTAGTATTGATTTTAAATTATTTTCTATAGACTGGTTCATTTTCTGTCACTTTTGATCTTAATCATTTGGATTATTCGATATTTTCATAAAATGATTTTATTGTAATTTGGGTTAATTGTCTATTTTTTAAAAAACTCAGAAATATCTATCTCTAATACTTCAGAAATTTTGTAAAGGTGTTCAAGGTTGAAGTGTTTATTTTCTGCTAAAAGTTCTGCTTTTCCTAAAAATGTAGCATTTTGGTGACCGATTGCATTGGCTAATTTAAGTTGAGAGATCTTTTTTTCTTTTCTCAATCTAATAACATTTTTACTCACTATTGCATAAAAATTTTCTAAGCATCCGTTTTCAAAATCTATAATTTTCATAACTATTTTTAACACCCTATAAGGTTTTGTTAAATTTATTGGTATATAATCTTTGATACAACACCTGATAAGGTGTAAAAAAGGAGTTTACAAATGCTTAAAGCTACACAATATATAAAATTTTCTGGTTTAACCATTTCGTGGAAGACATGGGAAACTGCAATCTGTGAGAGATGCGAGGAGAGAGTTAGAGAGAATGAAATTTGTGATACTTGTTTTTGTTGTAATTCTTGTTGTGCTTGTTAAGTAAAGGGAAGATACATGAGAAGTGACATAGAAATTGGTAAAGGTTGTGAAGAAAATGGTTTTGTAAAAGGAACAAAAGAATATTACGAATGTATTGAGTCGATAAAAGCTCATGAGAAATTTACTGAAAAAGAGATCGAGAGAAAACAGAAAGAAGAAGCAGAAGCTAAATGGGGAAATAGGAAAAATTCATGAGTTTTTTTGATACTGCAAAGAAGTTGGCAAACTCTACAATTGACTTAATAAATGCTGCAGCAGTAAGTGCTGATGAAAGTGCACGTAGGAAAATGAGAAAAATGTCTGATCAGGAAGTTCTTTCTTTAAGAGATAAGCAACCTAACAATAAATATGTAAAAGAGGAAGCTCAACGAAGAGGACTATAAAGTTTGTTCATCAAATCTTTTATGCTATACTTTTTTCTAGAAAAAACAAGGTAACTAAACTCATTTAGCTAGTGAGTTTTGTATAGATGGCTAAGGGCTTTGGCTCTTAGCCTTTTTTTTTGGTTAATTTATGGTTGGGTTTTGTGGGACAGATCTACTACCCTCGACCCCAACTTTCATAGTTCTAACAGATCCTTATAACTAGCAACAGTAGCAGCAATCTTATTCTCAATCTCCAACCACTCCAGTTCATTCTTACTATCGGCAACAATTCCCGCTCCTGCGTGGAAGATAATCTCTTCATCTTTTATCAGTGAAGATCTAATAGTAATCGTGCTATCCATATCTCCATTAAAAGAGAAGAAAGCGATAGTTCCACTATAAAAACCTCTTTTTGTCTTTTCAAATCTAGCGATTAACTCCATTGCTCTAACTTTAGGAGCTCCTGTCATAGTCCCTGCTGTAAAAGTCGCTTTCATAAGATCAAACATATCTTTGTCTTCTCTTATCTTCGCTGTAACATCACTGACAATATGCATAACGTGAGAGTATCTTTCAACGTGCATAAGATTTTCAACTTTTACACTTCCAGTTTTAGCAACTCTTCCAACATCGTTTCTTCCAAGATCTACAAGCATAATATGTTCAGATTTCTCTTTCTCATCTGCTAAAAGTTCAGCTTCTAGTTCTAGATCTCTTGCATGAGTTTTTCCTCTTTTCCTTGTTCCTGCAATAGGTCTTAATAAGATCTCTCCATTTTTCAGACCAACCATAACTTCTGGTGAACTTCCTACAATTGAGAAATCGTTATAGTCAAGTAAGAAAAGATAAGGAGATGGGTTTTTAGATCTTAGGACTCTATAGAAGGAGAGGTTGTCTACTTTTGCTTTTTGAGTAAATCTATTGGAGATTAAGATCTGGAAGATTTCTCCTTTTGTAATCTCCTCTTTTGCTTTTTCAACAATATTAAAAAACTCATCTTTAGAAAGAGCAAAGCTTCCTTTTTCTAGCTCTTCTGCTTTAATTAAAGGCATATTTAGGTGAGAGCTAAATAACTCTTTTTCAATTACTCCAAATTGTTCTTCCATAGCTTTATCTGGTGTGACAAGAGTTAATGTCGCATTTTTATGTGAATAGGCTAGAACCAGTTTTGGTCTAACTAAAAACACATCAGGAGTTTTTGTTTCATCTTTCAGTTTCTCAAAACTTTTTTTCAGCTTTGGTTCAAAAAGTTGTCCAGATTCATAGCCGATATAACCGATAAAACCATCGATAAAATCAATTCCAATATCTGTGGATAACTCTTTGTACTTTTTCTGATCTTTCTCTTTATAGTATTTTTTTAAAAAATCAAGAGGATTGTTGTCAACCTCTTTTGTATTTCCATTTTCATCAGTGTAGATACTTTTGTCATCTTCATGAACAAGCTTCTCTTTCGCTCCAATAGTGATATAACTAAAATTCCCACTGTCGTTATTTACAACAGACTCAAAAAGAAAAGTAATCTCTTTTGGGTAAAGCTTTTTTAGCTTTTCATATACTGCAACAGGAGTTATTTGATCGAAAAATAGTTTTTTATGGAAAATCACTTTGTACCTTTACTGACTTAGAATGTCAAATTCTTTTTTATAAATAGGCGACTTCATCCCAAAAGCCCCCATAACTGTATGGAAAACCGTATCGTGTTCATACTCTATTGAAGTATCAATCTTTAGTTTCTCTTGCCCTTTATTTCCTAAAAACTTCTTGGAAGCCCAAAGAACATAAGGGATCTTTCTTTGAAAATCTGGAGCAATAGCATTTGGTGCACCATGCATATAAAGTCCATACTCCCCTAAAGACTCCCCATGATCTGAAACAAAAATTACAACAGCTGGTCTATCTAACTTTTTAACTTCTTCGATTGTTTTATTGACAAAATAATCAACATAGACAACAGAGTTGTCATAGGCATTAATCAAAGATTCTTCCGTACACTCTTTTAGATCCACACTTTCACATACTGGTGTGAACTTTTCAAACTTCTTTGGATATCTTTTATTGTATGCTGGACCATGGTTTCCATATGTGTGAAGTACCATAAAAACTTTGTCGTTTTTAGCAGAAGTAATTGCTTCATTCATCTTTGTTAACAGTTTTC
>JAOXRY010000254.1 GCA_025800305.1 Campylobacterales bacterium
GTTGCTATACAAATAGTACACCTCTTTGTAGTAATCTTACCATTTGTATTACTCTTTACAGCAATATCATTACATATAAAGAAAAATAAACTAGCTATCTTTTATATAGTTGCTCAAACACTTTTTCTAATATCTTCTTTAATATTTGGGCTTTTATTTGCAGGGGTTTTAGAGTATAACAACTTTACACGGTATATCAATTTCGTAGGTTCATTCAGTGAGATTATTCTTTTCTCATTTGCCCTTGGATACAAAACACGACTTGTAATGAAAGAAAATGAAGCACAGAAACAGTTAGTTGACGAATACTCCAAGCTCTCATTTTTAGGACAAACAGTCATAAACATCTACCACCAATGGAAAGCTCCTGTTAATAATATCTACAATAGTATCAATCACATTGAAACAGCAAAAGAGTTTAAAGATAGAGATCTTAATAATATAATTGATGAGAATTTAGAACAGATAAAAAATAACACCCAATATTTAAGAGAAACTGCTCTTAGTTATCTTGATTACTATAAACAGATAGACAAACCAGCAACAAAGATCTCTTTAAACAAAGAGATTCAATCTGTTGTGAAGCTGAATCTTTTAGAAACTTCTAAAATCAATCTAAAAGTTGATATTTCCAGTGAAAAAGAGATCTCTCTTTTTACACAACAAAACCTTTTAAATAATCTTTTGATGATTCTTTTTGAAAATGCAATTGATAACTTTAAAATTAAAGAGATAGAGAAACCTCTCATAGAAATAAAGACCCATACAAAACAAGAAAATGTAATTATTGAATTTTTAGATAATGGTGGTGGAATTACAACAGAGCCAATAAATAGTATTTTTGAAAAAGATCATTCTGTGATGTCATCTTCAGGAATAGGGCTATTTTTAGCAAAAGAGTTTCTCTTAGAAAAGCTTAATGGAGATATAAAAGTAGAAAATAAAAATGATGGAGCCTTGTTTAGTATTGAATTACCCCTAAGTTGAGATTAATAGTGACTTACCAGTGACTTTGCTTTTATACTATTGCTTTGAAATTTTTCAAGGGGCAACTGAAATTGAACGAAGAACTTCTCTTACTGTTAAAAGA
>JAOXRY010000264.1 GCA_025800305.1 Campylobacterales bacterium
CGATCTTAGAAAAGGAGCAGATGAAAGGAAAGAACTTTCTTTTTCCTGCACCTTTTGCTTTTGCTGCAACACTTCTTACAAAATATGAACTAAAGAAAAAGTATGGTTTTGATATTGAGAAAGAGGGAAAAGTTCTTTATGTCAACTCTCACGACTCTGTCTATAAAGGAGTTGCAAGAGGAATTGGAACCTACGGTGGTGGAATTGTAAGAACTTACAACAAATTAAAAGATGAAAAGACACAAGGAAATATTGGGATTTTATATAAAACAGAAAAATACCCAAGCCATCCAATTGGAGTTAAATCATCAATAAGTAAAAAAGATAGAGAAAAGCTAAGAAGTGCCCTTTTGAAAATGCCAAGTGAGATCTTGAAAAAACTTACAAACAAAGATCTTAAGAAAATTGACTCTTCAGAGTATGATGTGATTAAATCTCTTGCTAGGGAGCTTGGAATCTATTAATGACAAAGCCTAAGTTTACCTTTCGTTATCGTTTTATTTTAGCTTTTGTGACGTTGGAAGTGATCTTTCTAACTATGATTGCAACGGTGAATTTTAATTCTATTCAAGCAACGTCTCAACAACTTATAGACTCTAAGGCTCAGTCGGTAAAGATACTCACTTCAAATGCTTTGGCAGTCCCGATTGGTGTTTTTGATTTGGCGACTATTGATGATATTTTAGAAAGTATTATTTCTATAGATGGTATTCAAGGGGTTGAGGTTCGAGATAGTAATAATAATCTTCTTTCTAAAATGGGAAATGTCAAAAATAGAAATGGCGTTTACATTATTGAAAATCAGATAAAAATCGATGAAGACTTAGTCGGATTTGTGAAGATCTCAATGACTTTTGAGCGTATCCATGAAAGAATTAAAAGAAATCAGCTAATGACTGTGTATTTGATTCTTTTTGAGGTTCTTTTGTCTGTTATCTTTTCCTATCTTATAGGGTATAAAATATCAACAAATTTAGAAAAATTAACAGATGCCATAGACTCTATAAAAGGAGACAGTTTTTCTCATCTTGCTGTAATTAAAAGTAATGATGAGATTGGAGTTTTATCTTGGGCTATTAACAATATGCAAAATCGTCTTCGAGATAAAAGAGTTATGATTGATGATAATGTAATTCTATCAGAAACAGATCTTAATGGAGTTATAACATACGCATCTGAAGCTTTTGCACGGATTTCAGGATATTCAAAAAGAGAACTTATAGGACAGTCTCACAATATTGTACGTCATCCTGACATGGATAAAGAGTTTTTTACAGATCTGTGGGATACTATCAAAGATGGACACAAATGGTCTGGAGAGATAAAAAATATTACAAAACTAGGCAATACATACTGGACAAAGTCTGTTATTGTTCCAATAGAGGAAAACGGAGAAAGAATAGGATATAGAAGTATCCGCGAAGATATTACAGATAAAAAAATCATTGAAGAGATCTCAATTACAGATGGACTAACAAATATATACAATAGAAGATACTTCAATGATATCTTTCCAAAAATTATCAATAGTTCAAAAAGAAGAAAAGAGTTTTTAGGTCTTATTATTATGGATGTTGATCACTTTAAACAGTACAACGATACCTACGGACACCAACAAGGTGATCAGGTATTAATAGCTATAGGAACATCTTTAAAAGAAAATCTCAAAAGAGCAGAAGACTACTGTTTTAGACTTGGAGGAGAGGAGTTTGGAATTGTTTTCAAATCTGATGACAAAGAACATGCTTTAGCTTTCTCCAATAAGATAAGACAAAGTATTGAAGAGTTGAAAATAAAACACAGTGGAAACTCTGCCAGTGAATACGTGACAGTTTCTTTAGGCTTAATCTGTAAAGAAGCTACAGAAATAAAAAGTATGGATAATATCTATCAAGAAGCAGATGAGAAGCTTTATATGGCAAAAGACTCAGGTAGAAATCAAGTTGTAAGTAATTAGTTTTAATTAGCAAGATTGGAGTAGTTTTTTACCTTCTGTTTTTCTACAATTTTCTCGGAGGTTTAAGACTATGAAAGAGAACACAAAAAACGACTATATTCAAAACATCTATAAGGTTGTTTTTTATATTGAAGAGAACTGCAGCGAAGATCTAAGTTTAGAAGAACTTTCTAAAGTTGCCAGTTTTTCAAAATACCACTTCCATAGAATTTTTAAATCTATTATCGGCGAGAGTGTGGGAGATTTTGTACGAAGAGTGCGGCTTCAAAAAACCACCTTGAAATTTAGAAGCAAACAAAAAATTACAGACATTGCTCTATCAAGTGGTTATGAAACCAACGCTTCTTTTACAAAAGCCTTTAAAAATCACTTTGGAATAACTCCAAAAGAGTTTTCAAAAAGTGCGAGAGAGAGAAAAGGAATAGAAGTGTTAGAACCAAAATATGTAACAAGAGAGCCTATAGAGGTGCTAAGTGTAAGAAGAACAGGACCATACGAAAAAGCAGCAAGTGCAGCAGCAAAAGTCTTATACGGTTTTGTATATACCCAAAAAATAAAACACAAAAAAAATCTAATGGGACCAGAAGCAGAGTGCTTTGGAATAGGACATGACGATCCTAAAGTAACAGAAGAGTCAAAGATTAGATGTGACATCTGCGTTAGCTACGATGACAAAAGCGTAAAGCCTGAAGGTGAGATTCTTGTTAAGACAATAGAGGGTGGAAAGTACGCTCAGTTTTTACATAAAGGACCATATACCAATCTAAAACATACCTATGAAAAGATAGCAGAGTGGATTGTGTCAAGTAACGTTGAGCTTAGAGATCTGCCTATGTTTGAGAAGTATCTTAATAGAGATCCTAGAAAGACAAAGCCTGAGAATTTGAGGACGGAGATTCATGTGCCTATTGTTTAGTATTGAGTAGTATACTAGACAAATATACTTTTTTTCTATAAAATGACTTTAATACTAGTCAAAAAAGTGATTTTATGGAAATTTTAGAAATATCTGAATTTATTAAAACAAAAAGAAAAGAGAAAAAATGGTCTCAATCAGATCTAGCTGAATATGCAAATTTAGCTAGATCTACTATTAGTAAAATTGAAAACGGTTTTACTGAAGATGTAGGGATGTTAAAAGTTTTAGAGATCTTAGATCTATTAGGGTATGAGCTTGTTGTAAGAGATAAAGGGAGACCACCAACTTTAGAGGAGCTTACAGATGGCAAATAGAGAGATAGAGATACTAATTGATAATATCAAAACAGGAAAACTTACCAAAGAAGAAGAACAAAAAGCTGATAAGTATGTATTTTCTTATTCAGGTAATAGTCAATCAATAGTCTCTTTAACAATGCCCATAAGAAATGAGAGTTGGGTAAATAAAAAACTTCATCCAGTTTTTCAGATGAATCTTCCAGAAGGAGCTTTAAAAAATGCAATTACAGAGCACTTTTCAAAAATCAAAAAGATGGATGATATTGGTTTTTTAGAGGTTGTTGGATCTTCTATTTTGGGAAGAGTGAAGTTTGGTGTTAAAAATACTAAAGAAGAAAATGAAAGTCTAGATGAGATCTTAGAGAAAGATTCTAAAGAACTTTTTGAATCTTTACTAGAAAAGTTTGCCATTAGATCTGGAGTATCTGGAGTCCAGCCAAAACTTCTTTTGGAAGCTGAGAGTAAAACAACTCTTAATTTAGAACACTACATTGTAAAATCTTGGAATAGTGACTATCCTGAACTTGCCGCCAACGAATACTTTTGTATGAGAGCTTGTAAAAATGCAGGGCTGGAAGTTCCAGAGTTTTACCTTTCAAAAAATCGAAATCTTTTTATTATGAAGAGATTTGATATCGAAGATGGAAAGTTTTTAGGTTTTGAAGATATGTGTGTTCTTTTAGGAAAAGGCACAGAAGAGAAGTATGATAGTAGTTATGAAGATATCATCAAAACTATCAAAAACTTCTTACCTCCTGAAAATAGATCTAAAGCAATTAGAACAATCTTCAAAGCTATGATTATGAATCATCTTCTAGGAAACGGAGATGGACATCTTAAAAACTATGGAGTGCTTTATCAAACTGACTATAAAGATTCATATTTAACACCAATCTATGATGTTGTGACAACAACTATTTATAATCCAAAAGATATTCCAGCTCTTTATCTTAGTGGAGGAAAAACTTGGTGGAAGAAAAAGAGTTATGTGAATTTTGGGAAGCTTACTTGTAAGTTAAAAGCTAGTGAGATAGAGGAGATTATTGAGGAGTGTATAGGGGCTGTAAAATTGGCTAAAAATGAGATTTTAGAATATATTGAGGAGAATGAGGAGTTTAGGGAGTTTGGAAAAAAATTATTGAATACATGGAGTTATAGATTATAGTAAGTATAAAATTCAAATCAAATACCAAAAATGTTCAATATTCTATTTCTTAATTAAAGATAACAAGATTTCAAAGTCTTATTGTTTATATAATATATTAGATCTTTTATTTTGCTCAAATATTTTGTTTTAAAATCTTAGAAGATCTAAAAGATCAGAACAACTTCGAGATAAGAGAGGTTGGATTTGAGTTTCAGTCTAGAGGGAATCATATGTTGAGGATTACAAAATGAGTTTTGAATTAAAAGAGGACTATACAGATCTAAAAGAACTTCACAATCTTTTTGGATTAGCGCAGATTGCTATTGGAAGAAGTAAAGAGGGTACAAAGACTGTTTTTAACAATAGCAGGTATAAGAACTTTGTTTATGATGGAGATAAGCTTATTGGAGTAGGGCGAGGTTTTGGGGATGAGTATGAGTGTGCAGTGATTTGTGATATGGCTGTAGATCCTTCTTATCAAGGAAGAGGGATAGGAAAGATGATTATTGACAATCTTAAAGAGCAGATGAAACACCATTTGAGGATTATTCTTTATGCAAAGCCTGGAAGAGAAGGTTTTTATAAGAAGCAAGGCTTTAACAATATGAGAACAGCTATGATGACTTCTTATATAAAAGAAAATGACTTTTGGAGAGAGATAGGGATG
>JAOXRY010000300.1 GCA_025800305.1 Campylobacterales bacterium
TATTCATTTTGAAAAATATGTCTATGGGTATCTCTGTTCCGAAATTATAAACTATAGATTTTTTACTTAGCATATCAACATAGCTATCTATATCTAGTTCTTTGATTTGAAATTCTTTATTAAAAAAAGAATTTTGAAAGAGATCTCTCGTGTTTTTCCAAAGATCTACTCCAAAATCCGAATAAAATACTCTATGATTTTGTTCTGAATAGTTTACAACTATCCTTTTTGGAGAAATTAAGTCCTTGATTTTGTCATCGATTTTGTCGCTAATCTCTATTTGCTCTGTTGCATCGATTACTTTTTGAGGTTCTATTGCAAATAGCTGAAACGTAAGCGCCATACTACTCGCAACTAGCCCCACTAAGACAACGGACTTGATTCTCTCTAAATTCACTATTCATCAGCTCCATTATTTTTCTTCTTCTGTTGCTGGTTCTTGATTGATGCTAATTGAACCCTTAGCATCTGATTTTTTTACAGTTTCATTTTTTTCTTTTTCAAACTCAATTTCAATAAACTCATCTTCGATAAGTTCATCCTCTAAAGTTTCCTCTTCAACTGTATCTGATTTCTCATCTTTAGTCTCTATCACTTGCTTAAATACATTTTCTATATCAAGCTTTTCGATAGTTTTCTTCATATATTCTCTAGCTTCTTTTTTGTCGATAATTGACAGAGAAGTTTCTACCTTTGCTACTTTCTCTCCATCTGATTTAAGCTCTACTACAATCGAATACTTGCC
>JAOXRY010000312.1 GCA_025800305.1 Campylobacterales bacterium
AAAATCCTTTAAGGAAACAACACTACATTTTTACCAAAAAGCTTTAAAAGATGGGGAAAGAGAACTTCTTTTTTTAGATTCTCTATATCAAGAAAACCTGATCTCAGCTTTCAATTATCAATACCGAAAAGACATCTTAAAAGGAGTATTGGAAAAACATAAACACAATAAGATCATAAAAAATTGGATCGCGCAAAACGCAACATTTTCAACCAAAGAAAATATCGAAACACTGTATAGTTTAGATCTGTCAAAAACAGACTCTTTGCTCAATTTTGCTTTTTTTAGAGAGCATTTGGGATATATTTCTAAATACAATCTCTCCTTTATTCAAAAGAACGGCGTCAATTCGGGTGCCATGTATATAGATTCCAGAATACGTTTTGATTCTATTGTCAATGATAAACGGTTTAACCAAATGGCAAAGAATTATTTACTGCCTATTGCATACCTCGGAATAGGTCAGAACTTTAGTGTTAAGGATAAGAAGAAGTATTTTGAAAAACTGATCGAAAACACTACAAATCCTCAAAAAATAAATGAGTTACAACAAAAATATAAGCTAGATTTTAGCAAGTCAGACCAATTGATCTTGACCAACTTGAAAAACGACACCATCAGTTTCTCAAAAGTACTCCAAGCCAACAAAGGGAAATGGCTGTACATAGATTTCTGGGCAAGTTGGTGTGCCCCGTGTCGAAAAACAATGCCGGCTTCTATCCAACTCAAAAAAGAATTGGCTCAAGAAAATATTGAGTTTATTTACATCAGTCTAAACGATCAAAAAGAGCACTGGAAAAAAGCCATTGAATCAGACGGAATCTCAGACAGTCAGCATTATTTTACAGAAAATGGAAATGTTTCAAAAGTTATTGAAAAATTAGGGATTACATCTATTCCTCATTACCTGATTTATAACCCAAATGGAGAATTGGTCCATGGATTTGCTAAGCGTCCGGGACAGGGAGCAAAAAAGCAATTGAAAACATTTGTACAAGGAAAGTAAAGGCAATCTGTTAATTGATGACCGAAAGTTAAAACACATTATATTGAACTCAATATACAGCTCATATACAATTCAAAATGCATTAGTTATCTTCGGTGCTTTTCAGGGAATTATTCTCTGTTTCTTCTTATATCAACGAAAAAAAGAGAATCCTCTTGCGTACCTCTTTTTTACACTTTTTCTCTTTTCGTTATCCTATGTAAATCTATGGTATGGTCTATATTTTATGGAAATCTATAGTATAGGAAACATTCCTTTAGGTAGTTTTCCTTATCCTTATGAGTTTTTAATGGGTGTTGGTTTCTACTTCTACATTAGGAGTCAAATACTATTACCGGAAAAAAGTAATTTCATTAAAAAACATTGTTATGTATTCATTCCTGCTGTACTATACGGTATTTCCCTACTAACTTGTTATGTGATTTTGATCAAAGAGGGAAATTCTGATATTATCAGAGACATAGAAGCTACTGGTTTTTATACTACTATTGAATTTATTCGGTTTACGTTTAACCTACTATTAGGATACACTGCAATTACTTTTTTG
>JAOXRY010000335.1 GCA_025800305.1 Campylobacterales bacterium
AATAGAGCAATTTTGAGACCTCACTTAGCAGTTTTACTCTCTTTTTCAAAGATATTTTTAAAAGGAATTATCTTAGAAAACAGAGAATTCCTACAATCAGAAATGGCACATAACTTCTTGTTTAGATATTTTCCAAAATCCTTTGATACTCTCTACTCTGATGAAGTAGCATCCCACCCTCTAAAATATGAAATTATCGCAACAATGATCGCTAATAAGATAATAAATGCCTCAGGAAGTAGTTTTATCCATGACTATTCAACTCTTGGTCATGAAAGGTTTATGGTGAAAATCAAGTCTTTCCTTGTCTTAAACAGTATTATCTCTGCCAATGACTTAAGACATGAGATCTATAGAGAGGACTACTCCTTAACAACAAAGAAACAGTATGAACTGATTTTAAACCTTGAAAGTACACTGGAATTTCTTGTGACATGGGTTCTTACCCATGGAGAAGATGAGATCCTTATCTTTGATAAAGAGCATGAGTATAAAGTTGCCACATTAAAATTTCTTGAAAATGATGACCAAGAGGGAAAAAAGATATGCCAAAACCAACACATAAATAGGTTCTTTTCAAAGATCGATTACATCAGAATGCTAACAACTATTATTAAGGTCAAAGAAGACACAAAACAGGAGTTTTTAGATGTTGCCAATCTGTTTTTATCTACTACACAAGACCTAAATATTTTAGAACTAAATGGCTTTATTAAAGATTTAGAAGCTAATAGTCAGTGGGATGAAAGATTAAAAGAGCAGCTTCTTTTAGATACTTTGGAGATTATTTCAAAAACAATTGATAAAATTATGCACTTTAAAAGAAGCAATGAAAATATTGAAGATGCTTTTAGTGCGTTTTTTGAGATAAATAAGTCTAAATATGACGC
>JAOXRY010000073.1 GCA_025800305.1 Campylobacterales bacterium
AATACGAACTTTTTATATTTTAATGAAGCATATTCTAAGATACTTGGATATGAAAAAGAAGAGCTTTTTAATATGCCATGTCTAAAGCTAACTGCTCCTGAAGATGTAAAAAGAGTAAAAGATACAATTACTTTGACAAAAGAGAAAGGTTTTGTGGAAAACTTTGAAACAACCTATCTTGTTAAAGCAAATAGAAGAGTAAGTGTAAATATGGCTTTGGCTTTGATGCCAGATAAACAAGGACTTCTAATCTCTATAAAAGATATAACTGAATCAAAAAGAAAAGAAAAACAAATACATAATTATGTATCCATGATTGATAAAAATATAATAACCTCTTCAACAAATGCACAAGGAAAGATCATACATGTATCAGAAGCCTTTGCTAAAATAAGTGGCTTTACAAAAGAAGAAATGCTTGGACGAGATCATAGTATGATAAGGCATCCAGATATGCCTAAAAAGATATTTAAAGAGTTATGGCAAACTATTAGTGCAAGTAGAACATGGCAAGGGGAAGTAAAAAATAGAAAAAAAGATGGTAGTTTTTATTGGGTTGATATGACCATCTCTCCAAACTTTGATGAATATGGATATAAGATTGGATATACTGCAATTAGAAAGGATATTACAGATCAGAAGCTTGTGGAGGAGTTATCTATCACAGATAGTCTTACACAGGTTTATAATAGACGTCATTTTGATGATCTAATCCCAAAAATCATAAATAGTGCAAAGAGA
>JAOXRY010000369.1 GCA_025800305.1 Campylobacterales bacterium
GTTGGTTGTAAAGTTGAAGTAGCTGATATCAATGCTATTGAAACAAAATTAGAAAGTGAAATAGCAGAGGATGTGAAACGTGTTCTAGAGCAATTAAAAAGAGGAAGTTACCACCACTACTTTGGTTTTAACAAAGCCTTAGAAGAGGAAGGTGTAAGTGAGGGTTGTTGTTCTTTAGGTGATGATTACTGTTTAGAAGCTGACCATAAAATTATGAGACCGAAAAAAAGACACTAAGTTTTTGATGAAACCCATCTTGGGTTTCATCTTTAGAATTTTTTTTCGTAAGAGTGGCAGTATGGGGCTTTATTATGTTTGAAATAATAGTCTTGATGATACTCTTCCGCTGGGTAGAAAGGAACATCAGTTTTTCTTAGTTCTGTAACAACTTTATACCCTTTATCTTTTAAGATCTCGATGAGTTTTTCAGCACTCTTTTTTTGCTTCTCATCCTCATAAAAAATAGCAGAAATATATTGCTCTCCAATATCTGGCCCTTGACCGTTTTCTTGCCCTTGATCATGAATTTCAAAAAACAGTTTTGTTAATGTTTCATAACTTACAATTGCTGGGTCAAACTCTACTTTTACAACCTCAATATGCCCAGTATTTCTATAACAAACATCTTCATAAGTAGGATTTAGAGTGTGTCCACCCATATACCCACTAATAGCAGATTTCACCCCATCAAGCTTCTCGTAATGATACTCCACACCCCAAAAACATCCACCTGCAAAGTATGCATTTTCCATTTATGACTCCTTAGGGATAAAGTTCATAGAGATAGAATTAACACAGTGCCTAGTATTTTTCTGTGTAAATCCCTCTCCTAAGAACACATGACCAAGATGACCACCACAATTAGCACAGATAATCTCAATTCTCATTCCATCTGCGTCAGGAACTCTTGTTACAGCTCCTTCAATCTCATCATCAAAGCTTGGCCATCCACAGTTGGAATTGAACTTATCACTGGATCTATAAAGAGGAGTATCACACTGTTTACAAGTGTATGTTCCTTCCTCTTTATTATCTGTATATTTCCCAGTATAAGGGTGTTCTGTCCCTTTATGAAGGATTACGTACTCTTCTTCTTTTGTTAGTTTATTCATTTTAAATCCTTGTTAGATTTTGTATTTTTTCTTGGAAATTTCTACATCTTCTAAAATTTCATTAACACTCTCTTGAAGTTCACTTCCCATTTTTTTGATTTCATGTGGAAAATTATCTTCTACAAGTTTCATAAGAGCATACCATAGAGGTTTATAGTGTTCTTTTAAATTGTATTCTTCTATTTCTAAAAATTCTTTTGCTTTATATAGTTGTCCCTTTGACATAAGCAAAGTAATATATTGTGGGATACTTTCTTCATTATTAAGGAAATCTTTATATTGTAACCATTCTAAAAAAATCTTATAACTTTTTGAAAAATTTTCATTCCATAAGAAAATTATTGCAGATACAAAAAGACTTGAAAGATTTTTTTCTTGATTTATAGCTTGTTCCATAATTTGCATTGCTGTTTCTCGTTTTTTATTTTTTGTAAAATATAACGAAGCTAAAAGGGAAAGTTCATTACTATCTAATTTGTTGATTTTCTGTGATAAAGTTTTTTCGATTTCATTTGTTGTCTTATTTATATCTTCTAAATGTTGTATTATTTGTAAAGTATTTGAAATCTCTTCTGATTGTTTTTTAATTCTTTTTAATTCTTTTATTGCAAGTTTATAATTTTTTTTAGATAAATAATTTACAAAATTTTCGTAGATTTCTTTATCTGAAAGTGATAGCTCTTTTACAAAATTAGAATTTAAACTTGATAAATAACTAAAAGTTTCTTGTTTAATTGTATCTTCTATATCAGAGTCTAGTCCTGTATACCTAAGTGCCTCACTCATATAATAAGCGTATTTTTCATCTAACTTACCGTATCTAATTTGTTGTAAAAATTTTTCTGCTCTTTGTTTCAACTCCTTAGGAGTACACCAAGAAACCAAAAGTTTCACGAGCCATTCAACTCTTTGTCTATCCTTTTTCCTACCAAATCGCATCAGATACCAGATATTAAAAAACCGTTCTTGGATTTTATAGATCTTATTTTTCCCTGTAGTTTCAAACTCAACAATCTGAAACTTCTCTAATCTCTTTAATTGGGCAGAAACCTCCTTACTCTCCATTCTTGTTTTTTTAGCAATCTCTTTTGTCAGCATTCCATCCCAGTTCATTGCTATTGTATGGACAATGTCTTGGAGGGTTTCTGGAAGCTCGTCCATTCTATCTTTATAAAGAGGGGTTGCTTCATCTAAGATCTGAACAAGATCTTCAAAAGCATCTCCTTTGTCATCAATAAAAACATCTAAGAGCATAATTAGAGTTCTTGGAACTCCCCCTGTTAGTCTTCTAAGGGTTTCTACTCTTCTAGGAGATGTTTTTAATATTGACTCTATTATTTTTTTCTGTTCATCATTTCCTACAGTTTTTAGAAACTCAATACTATCTTCTTGGTTAAGTCCTGTTAGTTTTACAATATTGAAAAATTCATAAAAAGGTTTTCCATAGTCATAGTGTTGTTCTATCATCTTTGTTGAGCCACCAACTATTCTAAAAGAGGTACTTTCAAGCATAATCTCCCGAAGTTGTCTTTGTCCTTTCTCTTTTAGTTTTCCTAGAAGTTCATCTATATTGTCAATAAGAAGAATGAGTTTTTTATTTTTCTCTTTAAGAGCTTTTTCTAGATATGAAAAACATTTTAAATCGTAATCTTCATCATCAAAGTGTTTCTCCATTTTGTCTAAAACATCTGGAAATTCATCTTCATAGATCGATTGAAGATAATCAGCAACTTCTTCCCAAAGACGACAAAGAGATCTTATCTGATACTGCTCTTCTGCAAACTTTACAGGAAGAAGAAATTTTGAAAGTTCTTTATCTCTTCTAATTTCTAGCTCTATTTTTCGTAAAAGAGTTGTTTTTCCCTGTCCTCTTTGTCCAATAAGAATATAGTGTTGGTTTTGTATGTTGTAATCACTGTTTTTAATATCATCAAAGATCTCATCAAAAATATCTGTTCTTACAACAAACTTTGACAAGAAATCTTTTTCGTTGATCTCATTTGGATTGTATTTATATCTTGAATAACTAATTTGCGACATTTTTACTCCACCACATTCTTAATATTGGAGAGTTGAATCTATAGGATCTCTCTTGTTCTATATATGTTATGTATCCGTCATATTCTAAAGAGTGGATAATCTCTTTGCTTTCATCATTTTCTATTTTATGTTTATCAGCTAGATTGGAGATCTCTTTCTTTTCTATTTTTATATTATTTGAGGTGTAATTTAAAACTTCTTTTGCAAAGAGATAGGCTTCATTTTCCAGACCTTCTCTTAATTTTATTTGCCAACTATCAAAATAGTTTCTGTGTTCAATAGATCTTTCAATCGCTTCTTCTATTAGTGATTCATTAATTGTAGGGTTCTTTTTACAAAGTTTTTTAGTTTCTTGTAAAATGAGTTGAATATAAAAAGGGATAAGCCACTCTATTTTTTCAATTAGAAAATCTATATGGCTTTCTTCTAAATTAAAATAGTTTAAATCACAGATTTTTTTAATAAAATCTTTTGCTTCATCTTTTGTAAGAGGAGGTACCTTGATATTTCCAAGATCGTTGATATGTTTGCTTCCACTTATCCTTTTTACTACACTTTCAAGACCAATTGAACCTGTATAGATAAAAAGTGTTTTTTCTGATAGTTTTAGATCTTGTCTTATTTCATGGTGGGTTTTTAAAAGAGATAAAGCACTTTTCTCACCTTCATATTTAATAATATTCTCAATAGTTTGGGCAAACTCATCAATCATAATAACTATTTTATGAGAGCTATCTAGATCTTTAATTAGTCTGATAAAGGCATCTTTATAGTTAAGAAGTTTCCCATCTCCAAACTCTACTCCAGATAGAGAGACTTTCTTAATTTTAATATTTTTAATTTTTTCTAAAAAAGTTTTGCTTGTTGATTTAATTGAGTCTATAAACTCTTCTTCCTCTAAATGGTTAAATAGCTTTTGCCAAAATTCATTTTCATTATCTGCTGATTCGGTATTAATATAGATTGGAATGTAGTTTTCTTTTGGCTCATCAAAGACTTTATACATGATAGAAGTCTTTCCAACTCTTCTTGGTGCAGAAATTAATATATGTGTGTTATTGTCTAATTGTTCCCAAATTTCCTCAACTTCATCATCTCTATCCCAGAAATTGTCACCTCTTACAGCAGGTCCAACAATAAAAGCCATATAAGATCCTTAACAAAATATTTTTTGTTAGTTTATATGACAAAAATATTTTTGTCAATAGTTTTAACAACATTTTTGTCTAGTGGCTATCTCCAATTAGTTGAAAATCTTTTGTAACAAACTTTCTTCCATTAATTATCAAAGTTATCTTATGTGTTCCACTATAGTATTTTCTTGTTGTGACAATCTTGAAAGAGTGGAAAGTTTCGACTTTTTTTGTTTTGTCTGTGTAATTTCCCTCTGAGATCTTAAAAACCTTTTTTCCTGTTTTTCCTTTTTGTCTTACCATTTCTAGTTCGTATTCAAGACGGATTTTTCCAAGTTGTTTTTTTGAACTTATTTGGAAAGAGAAAGGGATCTTCTCTCCTACATCTACTTTTTTTAAGATCTGAAAGTCTGAGAGTGTTATATCTTTTGGATCTGTAAATCCAAAAAGAGTCATTATCTCTTCATTTCCATCTTTTAAAAGGGTTCGGCATCCGTGTTTTAAAAGTTTGTCTCTATTGGTGTTTTTACCAATCCATTTTTTTGTAATTTCTATTAGAAGATCTGAATTGTCTTTTGAGATGTCATTGAGATTGTTAGCAACACTTCTTCGGACATACTCAATGTCATCATCTTTTAATTTTTCTAAGATCTCCAGCATAGGTGTTGGATCTTTTTTAAAAGAAGGAAGAGCGATTGCCCAAGGAAGCCTAGATCTTGAACCTTCACTTGCCAATCTTCGAATATGCTCATTATTAGATTCAGCCCATTTTTTCATTACTGCCATCATCTCTTTTTCATATTTGATAATAAAAGGACGAACGGCAAACTCACAGCTAGAATCAATAGTAAAGATCTCAAAAGCTTTTATAGACTCATCAAAATAGTCCAGTCCATAGACTTCTACATAGTCTTGAAAAACCATATTTTGAAGAGCTAAATCGTAGTTTTGAATTGTTGGATAGGTTTCTTTTAAGATCTTAATAGCTTCTAGATACTCTTTTGGTAAAAACTCTCCTAAAGAAAGAGTAATATGTCTCATTCTTTCTTTAAGCTCTTTTGATTCCCAGTTTTTGTCTAGTACGGTTTTTGTGAAATTCTCTTTATCAAACTCTTTGTAGTTTTCTAAAAGTTTGTCAGAAAGTAGGTCTATATATTCTTTGTTAAATAAGTTTTTAAAAGGTTCTGCCATTAAATTAGTTTAGATCCAAAGAATCATCTCTAAAAAATCCCCTTTATGAAGGGTTCTTTTAAATCCGATTTTTTCGTAAAATTTAATAGCAGGAACGTTACTCTCTTTTACTTTGAGATAGATGTTGGTCAGATCTAAAGTGATGATAAACTCTTTGAGAATTCTCTTTCCATAGCCTTTGCCCATATTGTGTGGATCAACGTAGATTCCTATCTCAGCTTTGGTTTTTTCTATATTTTCAAGATAGATAACTCCAATAGGTTCTTTTAAAATAGCCAAAAAATATTGAGTGTGAGTATCTGTTTTTAACTTGTCAATGAACCTGTAGTGTTCTTCAGGGGTGATGACTTTTGATTGGGCCATTTGAGATCTAACAGAGTAGCTATTTCTCCATTTTAAGACCAAGTCTCTTTCACTGCCAGTTAGTTCTGTAAAATTTTTATATTTAATCACTGGTAAACCTTCTTACTCATAAGTTATATATTACAATAACCAACTAAATAAACCAAAAGAACTTGGAGATTTATGGTAAATATGTACTTGAATGTGTTTCTACAAGAAGCAGTTAATAATCTTTTAAAGACCAGCAGGAAGAGTAAAGTGAAAAGTTGTTCCATTGTCTGGTTTTGTGTTGATAGCAACTTCTCCATTTAGTTCTTCTAGTTCAGATTTAACAGCAGCTAGTCCTGCACCACGTCCAGAGTATTGTGTTGCAACATCTTTTGTTGAGAAATTGTCATGGAAAATGATTTCTAAGATCTCTTTATCTGACATTTTTTTAATTTTTTCTTCTGTAAAAAGTTCTTTTTCAATGGCTTTTTCTTTTATTAGATCTATATCAATTCCAACACCATCATCTCCAATGATAATATGGTATTTTCCATCCTCTTCTTTTATCATACAGCTGATTGTTCCGTACTGACTTTTGTTTTTTTCAGATCTCCCATCTACAAACTCTATTCCGTGATCAACACTGTTTCTAAAAATGTGAATTAAAGACTTTACAAAAGGCTTATAGTTGTCACTAACTGTTATCTCTTCATTACCTACAATTTCTAGAGGATAGATGTTTTTTTCCAGTCTTAGTGAGATCTCCTCTACCATTTTTGGATAAGAAGAGAAAAGATCTATAAAAGGTTTTGTTTTTAGTTTTTCAAGATTGTCTATAACTTGAGAAAGAAACTCTTTTGATTCTTTGTGATCATGGATAAACTCTTTAACCATGTTCTCTATGTTATTAATTGTCTCTTCATCAACTGACAGTTTTCCTCTTTCGTCGAAAAACTTCTCTCCAAGAATTCTTTTAATGATTTCAAGATCTTTATGAAGACATTTTTGAAGGTCTATACTTTTTATTAGTTCAATAAGATCTTCATTTCTTGTCTCTCTATCTTCTAAAAATTTTGAAAGTTCTTCTTCAAAAAGATGAAGTTTGTCTGGTGTATGGACAAAGTTTTTCTGGATAAAAAGACCTTTGAATGTATGGATCTCTCTATAGAGCTTTGAAGTATTACTAAAGGCTGTTTTTTTCTCATCAATTGTTTTTATACTTTTTTCTAAAAACAGTTCATAAGAGTCAACAATATCAAAAAACTCATCTTTATTTGTAACAGTTGCCACGATCATTTGCAAGATCTTATGCTCTTGATTTATCTTTTTTTCTAGATTTTTTTGAGCTGTTACATCTGTTAAAATTGCCATGAATTTTTTGTTACTTAGGTATTTGTATTTTACTTCTACAGATCTTTTATTGATTGTAAAGTCTTTTTGTAAAAGTGAAAAAATGATCTCTGCTTTTTGATGGTTGATATTTTCCATTCCTTGGAATGTTTCAATGAAAAAGTCTCTTTTGTGGTTGTCATTTGGAAAAAGAAGATCTGCAAGATTTTTTTCTTTGATCTCTTCTTTAAATAGCGTGACACACTCTTTTGAATACTCATTATTAATGATTAAATTTCTATCAAAAGATAGAAACCCCTCTTCAGAGTGGTCGATAAGATCTTTGACTTTTTGACTACTTTCACTAAGATCTGATAGAGCTAAAAATACATTCTTCTCGTAAAAATATGAAATAGCAACTAAACAAAGAGAGACAGCTACATACCTTGAAAATTCAGTTGCTGTTAAGGTGTCTCCAATCCAGTTATAAGAAAGGGTATAGACAATTATGAAAAATGCTATACCGTATTTTAATCCCTCTTTGTAACCTTTAATTACAAAGATAAAAAAGGCAAAAAGAAAAGACCAAAGAATGGTGAAATCACCAGCTTTTGCAACAACAAGAACCATAATCATGCTGATGAAAAGTAAGATAGCAGTGTTTGTTGCTGCTCTTTCGATGTCTTTTGTTGCTCTTAACTTGTAGATTGCAAAAGCTGCAGGAAAAAATAGAAGAAAGTCAACTGCCGCCATATAATAATAATGGGTTATGAAAACATTGATAATACTAAAAGATGAAAAAACCCCAGCAGCTAGGTATAGCATGAGGTTTATCATTACTAATTGTCTGTATTCTTGGCTGTTTCTATCGATATCGATATTAGATAAAAATATATTTTTAAACATAGGAAACATAATACTTTTTTATCACTAAAAGTTCAAAGCCTCCAAAGGAGGAGTGTTATAACTCCTCTTCATCTTTATCATAGTTCTTAATGGATTTTCCAAAAAAGATAATTGCCAGTAATCCATAGATCCCTGCTAATGTTATGAAAAAGAAGTTTTCTTTGTAGTAAAAAAACTCTTTTTTCTTACTTTGTAAAACAAGGAGATAAATCAATAATAAGACTATATTAAATCCAAAACCTAAAACCACTCCTTTTTCCAAGCTTAAAGAGTAGAAAGAGCTGTTATTTTTTGCGACTGTTATTGAGAAAGGAAAGAGAATCTCTTTTGCTGTTTCATAGTAAAAGTTACTTTTTCTTGATTTCTCAAAAGTAAGCTTTTCATGAATTGAGTAGTCATGGTTTGCAACAATATAGTCTGTAATTAAACTATCTTTTTCTCTGTCATAATATTTAAAAGTGATGTGTTTATAAACAGGAGTTACTACTAGTCTAAAGTCTTTTGAAGAAGAATCATAATCTTTATAAGGAATCTCAATTAGTTTAAAGTTATCATAAGTTATTAAAAAGATCTTATCTTTTGTAACAATAGCTCCATAGAACTCTTTTCTTATGTTCTCATTAATAAAAATCTTTTCAATTCCTTTTTTTACGATTTTTGTATCAATAACAATAGGCTTTTTTTGAACCATTTTCATTTGATAGATATGGTTTTTGTTATCAACAATAAATGAACCTTCATCAAATGGCTTCATTGTGCTACTATTGTTATAAAAACCTTTAAAAGGAAACTCCACTCCTTTTTCAATAAGTGCTTTTTGAAAAAGTTCACTTTTATCTTTTTTGACTTGATTGGTTTCAAGATCTATAAACTCTATGTTGTTAGAGTTTATTCTTAGTAGATCTTGGGAAAGCTGTAGTTTTCCATACTTTGGTGCACCATCAATTATTATATGGAGAGGAATCTCTTTTTTTCCTACTTTTTTTCCTTCAATTTGTAAACTTTGGTAGTTTCTTTTTAGAATGTAAGGATCTTTTTCAATATGTTTAAACTTTTCAGGGAAAAGACCTTTTTTTACTAAATAGGAGTAATAATTAAATGGTAGAAGTTGGATATATTCATCTTTTGTTAGAGATTTCCCATCTAAAAATTGATAGGTTATTTTTCTATTTTTTCCTGAAGAGTACTCATATTTTAGAAACTCTTCAGCTACAGGCGAGTAGTAGATTTTTGCTGTTGTTCCTTTTTCCCAAAAAACTGTTTTATAGATCTTTGGTAGGAATATGCTTGAGATAATTATTGCTGTAATAATTGTGACTGTTCTTAATGTTCTATGAATAATTGTACTCATTTAATATAACCTTTTGTGTATCTGTAAAAAGAGAGATATAGTGCTGAAATTTCAAAAATCAGGGCTAAGAGATAAAAATTCCAAAAGTTTTCACTACTGTAAAAAGAGGTGTTTACTGTTATGGAGGTTAAAATAATCAGGATCGTTAAAAGAATATTTCCTACATTTTTTATCTTATTTGGTTCAATCAAAAGAGCAGGAGTAGCAAGATAGACAATCAAACCATTGATAAAACTACAAAAAACTTTTAGAAACAGCGGCTCTACCAACTCTTTTGGTATTGATGGCAAAGTGATTAGTAAAAAAATCCCAGCTTCAATTAGAAAAGTCACACAAATAAGTAAAACACCACTTATAACCATAGAGGTAATATTGTACTGGTAAGAGTATGGAAGATGGATATGAAGACGAACTCTTCCTTTGTCTCTCTCTTTATAAAACTGGAAAAGACCAACCCCTAAACCTAAAAGAAGATTTCCATAAAAAAGTCCATAAAAATTAAAACTTTCATAGAAAAGAATTTTGTAGATATAGTTTGATGGTGATGTATAGTTGATTCCATTGGAAATTCCAGTGTAAATCTGAGCTAGACTTACGATAATTACTAAAGCAAAAACTATATAAATAGTTTTTATTTTTAGCCACTCTTTATAAAATAGTTGTCCCATTAGTATCTCCCTATATATCCAAGAAAACCATCTTCAAAATTGATAGATTCTTCTTTAATTGTTTTATAACTTATTCCTTGGGTTTTAAGTTCTCTTTTAACTGTTTCAAGATCTTTAAAAGAGTAAACATTGTATTCATCTTCAAAGTTTTCAAAGTTAGTTATTACATCTGATTTATCAAGTTCTTCAAAATTCCAAACTTCTTCTAAAGAGTATTTTTTAAAATTCTCTTTAAATGTTTTCATTTCAATTGATAGAAGTGGTTGTTTGTTGTCTAAAATTATAATGTCGTCAATTAATTCTTCTAAGTCTTGAACAACATGGGTTGTCATTAAAACTGTTTTGTTGTGTTTTTTGACATAGTTTTTTAAATAGTGAACAAAGAGTTTTCTGTACCCTACATCAAGTCCCATAGAGTAGTCATCTAAAATTAAAACTTCAGGATCTTGTGCGAATATAAGCCCTAAGACTACTTGAGATCTTTGTCCGCAGGACAAGTTACTGATCTTCATAGAGTAAGGAACTTCTAACTTATCTACAAGATTGTAGTAAAGTTCTTTTTTCCATCTTTTTTTGTAGTGTGTTGAGTAGAATTTTTCTAGCTCTTGTATTGTCATAAAATCATATTGTACATGACCCTCATAAAGTAGTCCTACTTTTTCTTTTATTTCTTTAGGCATTTTTGTAGAGTTTTTCCCTAGAATAAGACACTCTCCACTGACAGGCTTTAAAAATCCCATTAGTATATTGATAGTGGTACTTTTTCCAACTCCATTTTTTCCAAGAAGCCCTACAACTCTTCCTTTGCCAACTTCAAAGGAGAGATCTTCATAGATTTTTCTCTCTCCATAATAATGTGTAAGGTTCTTACACTCTATAATTTTTTCCATAATTCTCCTAATTCTTAAAACTTATAAACAGCACCAACATAGAGCTGTCTTCCTAATTGATAACTATCTTTTATATCACTTTCAACTTCATCTAAAAGGTTATAGACTTCCAATAAGAGAGTTAGTTGTTCTTTGTTTTTAAACTTTGTATTAAAAGCAAACTTTCCATCTAAAGTATATTGTTCATCTAATGTCTCATCAAAGTAGATATAAGCAGATTCATTAACTTTATCAACTACCACGTCTACTGTCTGTTTGTCTGTTGTTCGTCTTGTATAACTCTCTTTAAATGTGAAGAATAAAGAGCTATTTAAAGATCCTTTCAACCACCCTAAAGAAAAATCATTTGTCTCTGCATTAATAGCAAAAGAGTAAGACGGAGGAGTTTTTCCATCTTCAATATCTACTCTTTTATATGTTTCTTCATTATAGTGACCATAATACACTTCATCTTCACTGGTTTCATAGCTTAAAAAATTACTCTTTTTATTCATATCTCTGTATGAGAGAATATAGGTAAATTGGGAGTTGAGAAGACTTATTTTTTCCAAATTTCTAATAGTTATAGAAAAGACATCTGTAGAAGATTCACCATTGTTATTTGTGACAATTGGAGCATAATAAACTACATTTCCATCAGGTCTAGTAAAAGATTTTCTTTTCCCCTTTTCTGCCATAAACTGATCTCGTCCTTCTCTGTATACAACTTTTGACTTGATGACATGGTTGTATAAAATTTGACTAATTCCTAAAACCTTTTCATCTGTATAGGGAGTATTTAAATCAGAATAAACATATTTTTCTGAATCCTTATCAGCACTGGTAGACCAAATACTAGGATTGTTGTCCGCTGGTAATCCAATGGCATTTAACTCTCCACCACTAGAACTTCTATATTCACTACGGTAGGGAATCCTTGCTTCTCTAAGTTTAAAAGCTAAAAACGATTTTCCATAATACCTATTTATTCCACCAAAAATTTTAGTTTTTCCTTTAAAAAACTTTCCTTCTGTATTAAGTCTTGGAGCGATATCAAAGTTTTTTAAATAGGTATTGTAATCTCCCCTAATTCCTCCAATGATATTGAAATTTCTTATTGCTATGTTGTCTTCTGCATAACCACCAATATGACCCATTGTTACAGAAAGTTTCTCTTTTTGGTAGATATCTTTTCTTGAAAAGTATTGATCCCCTTCTATACAGTCTTGTGTATATCCGTTACACTTAATTCCTTTAGCGTAGGTAGGATCTCTGTAGATTGTAAGATCTGACTTTCTATGGTAAGTTCCTTGAATTTGTTTAAGATCTATTCCTGTTTTTATTTTTTGATAATCTAGAGATTTTTTAAATTGGATTTTTCCTAAAAAGCTTCTTTGGCTTTTTTTTAGATCTCCCCAAGAACCTTCTACTGCAAGAGGGACTCCAGAAGATTCAGAAGGTTCTTTCCCCCAAGGAGTCTGATTGGATTTTTTCCAATATTTGAGATAATCGGTTTTTGTGCTTCTTGTATTTTGAGTATTTTTAAAAGCAAAACTAGAGTTCATGGTCCATTGATCAAAAAACTTTTCATAATTTCCTTTAAGAGACAAACCACCACCTTCTATTGTGTATTCACCATCTTTAATGTAGGTACCAGTTATTCCTTCTTTTGAGTAAGGAGAATAGTTAAGAGTTACATCAATAATCCCATCATCGTCTAAGTATCTTGAGTATTTTGTAAATATGTTTTTAGATTGATTGGAAAGATTTTTAATACCACCTAGATAAGATTGGGGAGACTTTCCATATTTGCTAGAGTAGGAAAAAATCATTCCACTTTCATCATCAATAGGTGTTGAGTATGTTCCATTAAAAAATTTTTTTTCAAAAGAGGGTTTTTTTGCCTCTTGATATTTGTCCTCTCTTTTAATATGGAAATTAGCTAAGGATGTATCTGTATATTTATAATAGATTTTTCCATAAGGACTTCCTGTTGCTCTTTTAGTTTTTACATCAATAACCCCTCCAGAAAATTCTCCATATTCTGCAGAGATTCCACTATCATAAACATTAACAGATTCTATTAATTCAAGATCTATAAATAGATCATTTTCATTACCTGAAACATCATACTTGCTGTTTGTAGATGAAGGATCTAATAAAGAGTCATTTGACAAACCATCTAGCATAAAAGAATTTTGATAATACTTTCCACCATTGATCTCAATTTTTACAGGTTCTACAGAGTCATAGTTGTTTCTATTATCTTCAACGGTTACATTAGGATTAATTTGAAGCAGCGAACCAATATCCCCATTGGCAGAGATAGATTTTTCTATCTCCTCTTGGGTTACGTACTGATCTGAAGATGTTTTTTCTTTAACTGTTTGAGATTCTACAGTAATCTTAGAGACACTCTCTCCAAAGAGTGTCTCTGTAATTATTAAAGCGATAAAGGCTTTTTTCATATCTACTTAGATTCATAAAAAGGTAGTTTATCTTCAGTATCTAAAATTCCATCTCCATCAATATCATCATCTAGAGTTAGTTTAGATTTATCAATCTCTTCTTTAGTTGCAAACTTATTAAAGAAGTCAGGTTTTCCATCTTGATCTGTATCAATAGAAGCTACATCTGTATCAGGAAACGAGTCATAATTGGCAACAAACTCTGCTATTTTTAACTTACCTTGGTTTCTCTCTTTAATGGTAGTGATTTTTTTCACCAACTCTATAGCTTTTTCTTTTTTGTTGATAGCTCCATAAGCTCTAGCAATTTTTACAAGAATAGGATTGATGTCTAAAGAACTATCTAAAGTATCTACTTTAGTTTTAACAGAGTCAATTAATTCTTCAGCTTTTTTATAGTCTTTAGCTGAAATGAAAGCATTGACAATAGATTGATCAAATAGATCTCCTGAAGGAAGTATATCTCCAATAACATATCCAAGGTATGTTTCAATTTCATCTAAATTATTATCTGTAGGAGTTGGCAAGTTTGTATTTAATTTATCTAAAAGCTCTTTTGCCTCTGTAGTTCCTTGAGAATTTGATAGGAAATTGGCAACTTTAATAGCTCTTCTAACATTGTAGTTGAATTCCTTATCAGTATTGTCTAAATCAATTAATGGAGCTAATGTTTTAATGTTGTCGAAAAGAGTTTTTCTTAAAGCTTCATCACTAACTTTTTTAAAGTATTCTACTTCGTCTAACGCTGTAATAAGAGCAATAGTTGCTTTAACTTTATAAAGGTTTGGAGAAACTGTTTCCCCTGTTGTATCTACATAACTAACAATGTTGTTATTAATATAATCCAGTGAGTAGTTAATCACTTCTTTTGCTTTTACAATATTGTTGTTTACAATAAAGTTTTTAATTAAAACAGGATACCCAACAAGAGAGATGGTCTTGCTACTAAATGAGCCATCAAAAAGAGCAATTACCATATCTTTATTTTTATCTCTAGGGTATTTTCCACCTTTGTTTCTATAAAAATCCCAAGCTGGTTTTGTATGGTCTTTACTATCAATAAAGATTTTTTCCATAAACTCATCTTGCTTATCTGTGTCTACTAGCCCAAGTAATTTTGTTAAATCTGTTTCTTGATCTTTTGCAAAATATTTCAAAACTTGAGGATAATTAGATGCATTTTTTGCTTCAACTTTATCTCTGTATTGGAAATTGTTTACAATCAGTTTTACAGCTTTATCTACCTTACCAGCTTTAACAAGAGCAAGTCCAAGGCCATTTTCTAAGATACCTCTTCTAGTTTTAAACTTATCTGAACCTGTATCTGCATAAACATCAAAATTAGTTACATTAGCGTCCATTTGAGATGGGTTTTTTAAAATTTCAAAACCAAAAATTTCACCACTATAACTACTAGCAACTTCTGCTGAATCATAACTGTTTGCTATATTAATCAACTCTTGACCTTCAGTAAACTTATCTACATAAGCTGTGTAAGGAATTATGTTAAACAGTGTGTAGAGAACTTCACTAACATTGGCTGTACCTGTTGGAACATTTTTAGCGTAAGAGTATCCAACATCAACAAGGTATGAAAAGTCAGCTTTGTTTTTTTCTGTAATTGCTTTTTCAATGAGTTTTTCGATTTCGTTGGTTACTTTATTATAAAGAGCTGGTGTTGCATCTTTATTTAATATTTTTGTATCAATATATTTTATAACTTCTGCTCTTTTCCCTTTTTCGCCAGTGGCGTTATAAGACTTCAAAATGTTAATAATTGTTTGATGGTCCTCATCGGAGAAGTTTTTTTCTCCTCTTGCT
>JAOXRY010000404.1 GCA_025800305.1 Campylobacterales bacterium
GAGACTGGTATATCCTTTATATTTTATATTTTGTTTCTGGGAGTTACTTTCTTCTATCCCTTCTAATTTAGAATCAACAAACTTTAATCCAAAATCTATTGAAGAACTATCAAAAATTTCTCCAAAAAAACCGATACCTACGCTATAAGTATTTCCTGTAATTTTTCCATCAAAAAAATCTGCTTTCAACTCTCCATAGCCACCACCTAAAACTAAGTATGGATTAAATCCTAAGATCTTACTATCCAAACTATACTGTATATTCAAAAAGCCAAGATTGGTACTTCCTTGATCATATTTGTGGTGTTCTAGGATAACCTCTGATAGAAAACTATTAGAAAAATCATAGCCTATCCCAAGAAGATATCCTGTTGTATTTTCTTGTGTTACTTTAGAAATTGGAGTAGAAGTATCCCATGAAGATTCAATTTTAGAAGTAATAGCTCCAACTCCAATTTTCATAAAAAAACCACTCTCTACACTTTTTTCACTCTGTGTTTTTACAATTTGAGTTTTCTCTTTTTTTATTGATTTTTGTTCTCCTTCATAGGTAATAATAGGAGGAAGATATTTGGCTCTGTCTAGAGAAAAATTAATAGCGATTTTAGTGGTATTTGAATTTGTTTTATCCTCATTAATATTTATCTCTGATTCTTTATATCTATTATTCCATCCTAATGTTTTAAAACGTATTTTTCTATAACCTTTTGAAAGTGAGTGAATGTTTACTGTTCTAACTCCTTCTTGACTTTCTAAAAGTCCATCTATTATCTTTATCTCTTTGAAAATCTTATCTTCTTCTTTTTCATATATCACAATAAGAGTCCATCCACTATCTATATCGTCGTCATATTTTTTTATCTCTTCAATAGTAAGAAAAAACTCTGTTTCTGATTGAATGTTTTCTAAATAATCAGTAATATCAGTAGAAGATAGAAAATATCTTCTGTCTACTTCTTGATATTCTTGGGAGAAATACTTATAGTTTTTTTGATCTTTTAGTCGGATTCCTATTTTACTCTTTTTATATTCTTTCTTTCCCCACCAATAGATTCTTCCATATTTAATCTTTTTAAGATCTTTTAAAATTAAGAGATTTTTTGATGAGTTATAGGTTTGCGTATCGTAATCAAGATCTTTATAAAAACCAAAATTTAGCTGAGATTGTTGAAGGTTTTCTCCAACTGCTACAATCTCTCCTTGAACCACTTCATCATATCTTATGACCCCATTACTTAGAAGAACCACAGGAATCAAAAAAACAAATATGACACCTTTTATCACCTATTCTCTCCTAAGAAATACTCTCCACGAAGAAGTTTTGCACTTCCTGAATTTACCACTACAAACTTTGCATTATCACTAAGCCTATGGGAGATATTGATATCTGTCGGATCTGTAAGTTTTATTACCTCATCTCCATCATAAACTCTGTAGCTTACTCCATTTTCCAATGGAACCTCTACACCCTTTTCACTCATCTCACCAGTACACCCACTATAAAAAAATAAAGAGATAAAAATCATATATTTAAAATACTTCATAAATCAACCTTCTAAAATTTAATCTTGTCTATTAGAACTGTATTTGCATCAATATACATCTCACTGCCACTTTCTCTCACATTAACCATATTTCCCTCTTCTAAAGGAGTAGAACTATCTACCGTAGGATTATCGTTTATGTTTCTATTTGTAGCTGTATTGATAAGAACATATTTAGAGATTGTAGTTCCATCAGCAGCTGTTAAGATCTCAACTTTTACTGTATATCCATTGAGGGTGACTGTATTACTTTTTGCTATTGTCTTTACAGAGCCATCACTCTGTATCGTTGTATTTGATTCTCCATGGATCTGGCTTTTTGCGAGGGTTGTTTTTCCATTTCGTACAACTTTATGTTCTGCTGTTCCATCAGTATTTGCTTTTACAGAAAATACCGTCCCATCTTTTGTTGCATTTGTTTCAATTGAACCATCAGTAGCAATTACTGTTTTTGCACCAATAATCTTACTTATCGCTTCTGCTGTTACATTATCTGTTTGAATTTCAAGTTTATGAACAGCCTCTCCACTATTTTTAGTTTTTACTTCTACTGAAATTGTCTTACTGTCGCTATTGGTTGTTACTCCAGATGTAGTCACCCCACCATCTCCATCTACGCTAGTAGCTGTTGTTCCTAAATTTGAAATAGCCTCTATCTTCTTACCATCAATTATCTTTTCATGAAGAACTGCAGTGGATGTCCATTTGGCATAAAGAGTAATATCTCCACTGATTGCTGTTGTAAAATCAAAACTACTTGTTAAACCACTATCACTGTACCAACCTTCAAAAGTAGCATTTGTTTTGGTTGGATCTGTTGGCTTTGTGGCAGTATTCCCACTTACAATATCCAAAGAAGAGACAGCACTTCCACCATCAACATCAAATGTTACTGTATAAGTTACTAAATTTGTCCATTTTGCATAAAGAGTAATATCAGAATTATTTACATATTTACTCTCAACTCCATAATCAGTTCCACTACCATCTGCTAAAGTATTCCATCCTACAAAAGTAAAATTTGTTTTTGTTAAACTTCCTGAATTTGTAGATAGTGTCAGATTTATATCTTCTGTTTTTGTTTGATCTGCGGGAACTGAACCTCCCGTATTCCCATTTCCATTATAAGTTATGGTGTATGTTGTGGGAGTTGAGTTTTCTACAATTTGTGCTGTTTTTGGGAAAAGACCAGAAGAGACTTGTGGCGTATCAGAAGTTGCTATTGTACTATGCACATTCAATGTATCTTTATCTACTAATACTAATTCATCAGAGTGATGGCACACAAGATATAGATATTTGTCTTTTAAATTTACAGAAAGACAACCATCACTTGCTCCTAGATATTTCATTTCTGCAACAACCTTATTTACGAGATCTATTTTCACAAGATATTGGTCATTAACACCATACAAAATCTTACCATCCTCAGTAATTTCTAAATTCAATAATATACTAGTGTCATAACCTTTTTTAATTTCTATGTACTCTGATGTATTTGTGGACACATCATAAATTTGAAGTCTATTCTCACCGGCACTTGCTATGTATAGTTTTGTTTGTTCTGAATTAGTGATAAGATTCCCTGGATTAGAAACTGTATTAATGGTTTGTACTACAGAATCATTTGAAAGATCTATCTTACTAACAGTATTTGAACCTGAATTACTCACATAGATATGATCCTTTATTCTTACAATATCTTTAGGTTTAGAATCTACCACCACATAGCCTGTTCTTCGGTAAGTATTCATATTAATTATATCAATATAATTTTGTCTACTTGCTGCTATATATGCTTTTGTACCATCTTTATTAAATGTTCCTCCCTCAGGCCATGGTGTCGCTATTAAATCTACTGTTGCAATTACAGCATCTGTTGATGTATCAATAACAGAGACAGTATGAGAACTCCAGTTTGAAACTAATACTTTTGTTCCGTCAGGAGAAAAAATAGTGCTATTGGGTCCATTTCCAACAGTTATTTTTCCCTTTTCTATTGTATTATCAGTTAAATTAACTACATCAACTTTGCCTGTTATTCTTGAGGGAATAAATCCTTTATTAAATGTTGCACTACATACAAATGAATAAGACAGAAAAAAAAGTAAAAAAACCTTACCAACATAATTTTTATAAATAGTCATTGTAGCATCTCTCCTTATACTAATAGCTCTTTTTTAATACTATATTTTTCTTATTTCAAATTGGTTTTAATATGTGAAAAAAGTGATTAAATAGAAAATAAAATTTGAAAAAAGACTCCTCTATCTCTATTTTCTACTGTTATAGAACCTTTTAGTTTCTCTTCAACTAGCATTTTTAAAATAGGTAGTCCCATCCCTTGATTGCTCCCACCTTTTTTTGTTGATACAAAGTATTCAAAAGCTTTCTCAACAGGGCTAATCTTAATTCCCCCTCCATTATCTCTGTAGTGAAGGATAATCTCTGAATTTTTCTTTTCTATAAAAATTGAGATCTTATTATTACTATTTGGCGAAGAGATAAACTCATCTAAAGAGTTATTGATCATAATTAAAACAATATTTGAAAAAATATGTTCATACCCATATATTTTTTCCAAATCTGTCTTTAGATCTATCTGTGCTTTTGAAAGTGTCACTTTAGAACTTAAGATCTTTTTTATATTGTTAATTGTTTCTTTTAAAAAGAACTCTTTTTTCTCAATATCTTTTCCATAAAACTCTGAGAATTCATCCATTGTATTTTTCATAAAAGCAATATCAGAGTTTAAACTAGGAAGTTTACTTTTTACTGTAGGAATTAACTCATCTGTTTTATGATGTAATATGGCTTCAAAAAGAGTAATTGAGGTACCTATATTTGTAAGTGGCTGTTTCCATTGATGAGTAATATGACCTATTGCTTGTCCTATTGAGTAAAACCTTGATTGCTCTAAGAGAAGTTCTTTATTTTTTTTCAGATCTTCTATCTCTTTTTTTGTTTTCTCGTATTGGATTAGCGTCAGTAGGCTTATATCAATTAATATTCCAAAAAAAGGCAGATAACTCACTATTTTTCTATCTTCAATACTTCCAGACAATCCCAAAAGATAAAGGACTGTTGAGGTTAATAAAATACCCTGCCCTGCAATATATACTTTTGCTCCCGCTTCTTTTTTCATATACATATAGATACCAAATAAAATTATTAATACTAAAGTACTTTTATAAAATGGTTGGGTTATTTTTGTAATATAAAATAGACTATTATCAAATAAAACTGCAAAAATAACTATAGAGATAAGGGTTCCGTTTATTGCCATAACTCCGTAGAAAAATGTTTTAAGTTTTTTATATTTTTTTCTTACTTCAAAAAAAACATAGGAAAAAATTATTAAAAACAAAATTCCAGTATCTCCTACAACCCATGTTAAAAGCGTAATTAACTCTAAATTAACTCCAATATCTAACTGATAGAGTATTCCATTGCTAAGAATCAAATAACTTCCTATTAGTAA
>JAOXRY010000406.1 GCA_025800305.1 Campylobacterales bacterium
GAGACTGGGATCAGAGTTACAATTATAGATTTGGAAGGAAATGTATTAGTTGACAGCATAAAAGATCCTACAAAAATGGATAATCATATCTATAGAAAAGAGGTAAGAAAATCTCTTAATAATCTTTATGGTTTTTCCATTAGACACTCTGACTCTATTGGAATAGAGTATATATATCTAGCTAGAAAAATGAAAATCAATGATGAAGAACTAATTTTAAGACTGGCTGTAAGTCTTGAAAAAACCAATAAAGAAGTCTTTTATTTTTGGCTAAAGATCTTAGGATTTGCTACAACTGTTATTATCATTACTCTTTTAGTAACTCTTATGATAAATAAAAAGATAATCTCAGAACTGGAAAAGATCTTAACTCAAGCACAAGATATTTCCAATAAAAAGACTCCTAAAAAAATCAAACAATTTCTTATCAAGGAGTTTGAAAAGATCTCCAATACCCTAATTGAAGCTGGAGAAAAACTAAAAGATATCGATAAAGAAAGAAGTAAATATACAGGAAAGATAAAGCTAAGAAATAGACAACAAAAAGAGATGTTAAGTGCTTTAAGTCATGAGTTTAAAAACCCTATTGCTATTATAAAAGGCTACTGTGAAACCATAATGGAAGACGATGTAAGCCTAAAAATAAGAGAGAAGTTTCTTCAAAAGATCTTGACTAACACCAATAAATTAAATGGGATGATTGATAGGTTTTCCCTTGCATTAAAGCTAGAAACAGATGACTTTGCATTAAAACCTTCTAGGTTTAATTTTAAAGAGTGTGTCGAAGATATTGCTGAAAGCCTTCAAACGAAATATAAAGATAGAGAGATTTTAGTGGATGTTGAAGATCTTGAGATAGAAGCTGACAAAACTCTTATAGAGATAGTTATAACAAATCTCATTGATAATGGATTAAAGTATTCTCAAGACAGTGTCTCAATAAATCTTAAAAAAGGGATTTTTACTGTAAAAGACAATGGTATAGGAATCGAAAAAGAGGAGATTGATAAAATCACTAAAAAGTTCTATAGAATTGAAAAGCTTAACTGGAATAATTCTATGGGTCTTGGTCTTTTCATCGTTTATTACATCTTAAAACTTCATAAAGTAAAGCTGGAAATCAGTAGTAAAAAAGACAAAGGAAGTAAGTTTTCCTTTGACCTTTCTAAACTAAAAAAGTAACTACTCTTTATCCATTGCCATTAAACCATCATAAGTCTCTTGGCACTCTTCTTTGTCTACTTCGTTATTGTAGATATCTTCAACTAACTCTTTAAAGCTTTTTAACAACTCTCTTGCTTCTTCCAAAGCTTCTTTATCTTCATCTGTCGCTTTTTTGTCATTGACTAGTTCAAAGATCTTATCTATAAAGTCTTCTACCTCAGGAATAAGTTCTCCTTCTACTAAGTTTAAAAGCTTTGTACAAATGCTCATCGTTTTCCTTACTAATAATCTGCTATCATTTCTCTATGAATATACGACAATCTACAATAAAAATCCTTATATACTTTACTCTAGCAGGTGTGGTGTTTTTTGGAGTCTTTGACCTTCTAGGAAAAATAAAACCACAAACACAGATAGTTACACAACAAGAAAAACATCAAAAAAGCAGATTAAAAATGTTTGAATCACTGATTAAACAAGATTGGAATAAGGTTCTAATTGGAGACTCTCACTTTGAGTTTTATAAGTCATCAAAAGAGTATATAAATCTAGGAATTGCAGGAGACACAACAAGTGGTGTTCTTCATAGGCTAAAGCCACTTTCTATAAAAGAAGTTGATAAGCTTTATATTCTTATTGGTATCAATGATCTTTTAGCGGGGTTAAAAGTATCAGATATAAAGTCTAATTACCTTTATATTGTAGAAGAGCTATCAAAATGGGATATTAAAAACATTTACTTTGTATCTTTAATTTCTGTAGCAAATGACCTTCCTTCTTCAGATCTTATTAATTCACAAGTTGAAGAATTAAATCAATATCTACAAAAACTTGCAAAAGATAGAGGTGTGAACTATATTGATATTAATACAGATCTAAAAGATAAAGATTATTTAAATACCCTCTTTACAACAGATGGATTACACCTTAATCAAAAAGGTTATGAGATCTTAGAAAAAAAGATTGTTAAATAGCCTAATCATTAAGGCTGTTTACAATCTTTAGAAACTGTTTAGGAGAAACTATTTTTCCATTAACATAAACAGAAAAATGAAGATGAGGACCAGTAACTCTTCCTGTTGCTCCACTTAATCCTAAAAGATCCCCTTGGGCAACTTTATCACCAACTTTTACATCAATTTTACTCATGTGATAATAACAAGTGTAAATACCTTGACCATGGTCTACAACAACAGATCCACCTGCGTAAAATCTATCTTTGGCAATTCTTACTACACCATCATTGGAAGAGATAATAGGAGTTCCACTTTTTGCCCTAAAATCTATTCCTGTATGGTACCTCTTTACCAATTTGTTAAAAACTCTTTTTGTTCCAAAAGGACTTGTGATTTTACTATCCATAGGATGGATAAAATCTTTTTCCCAAAGGACTTCATCTGAAATAGAATTATAAACCTTCATTGCCTCTTTATATTCTTTTTCAGCTCTTAATTTATCTTCTTTGGAAAGTTTTATTTTAGAAGGATTCACACTTAATCTTTCAGATCTATACTTGCCTTCTTTTACTTTTAAATTAAAATGTTTTAAATGCTTTTTCCCTTTATAGTAATAAGAGTAAAAAACTGTATAACTTTTAAAAGGTGTGTAATACTCTATAGGAAGAAGAAGATAAGAGAGATTTTTCTTAAAAGGGTGTTCTAAAAAAAAGAGATGAAGCCCATTAAAAGAGAGCTTCAATTTTTCTATATTTCTATTATCCATCGTAACTAGAACAGTATGACCATTATTGGTCACTTTGGTGCTTATAGTAGGAGTATAATCTCCAAATGAAAATGTAGCAAATATAAAAAGAGGAAGTAGATACTTCAAAACTAATCTTTCTTGGAACTACTTACTAAAACACCTTCAATAAGCTTGTCAAGATCTCCATCTAAAATTCCATCAACATTAGAAAAAGCTTCGTTGGATCTATTATCTTTGACCTGTCTATAAGGAGCTAAAACATAACTTCTAATCTGGTGTCCCCACCCTATTTCGCTTTTTTCAATTCCTTGCTTCTCTGCTTCTCTTTTTTCCAGTTCTAACTCATAAAGTCTTGACTTTAACATCTTCATCGCCGTAGCTTTATTTTTATGTTGAGATCTGTCATTTTGACACTGAACAACAACATTTGTTGGAATGTGAGTAATCCTAATAGCAGACTCTGTTTTATTAACATGCTGACCACCTGCACCAGAAGCTCTATAAGTATCGATTCTTAGATCTTTCTCTTCAATATCGATATCAATATCATCACCAATCTCAGGGCTAACCATAACAGAAGCAAAAGATGTATGTCTTCTTGCATTAGAGTCAAATGGAGAGATTCTCACAAGTCTATGGATCCCATTTTCTGCCTTTAAATATCCATAAGCATTTACCCCACGAATAGCAATTGTTGCGTCTTTAATTCCTGCTTCTTCACCTTCTTGGTAGTCTAAAATTTCAACCTTAAATCCACGTCTTTCCGCCCATCTTAGATACATTCTATAAAGCATAATCGCCCAGTCTGTAGACTCTGTTCCACCAGCTCCAGGGTGAATTGAGACAATTGCGTCATTAGCATCCATCTCTCCAGAAAGCATTACTTGAATCTCAAGATCTAAAAGCTTCTTTTCAAGATCTGGAGCTTCCTCAAAAAGACTTTCTGTTGTTTCATTATCATCTTCGTCTTTGGCAATATCAAAAAGCTCTTTGGCATCTTCTAATGCAGTTTTTGCGTCTTGATATTTATCAAAAATACCAGATAACTTTGTCTTCTCTTTTTGAACAACAGCAGCATTTTCAGGATCGTTCCAAAACTCCTCTTTTTGTTGCTCTGCTTCTATCTCTTCTAATCTTTTTCCAACACTATCTGGGTCAATAATTGCCTCAGAGTTCTCCAAAGAACTTTTTAATTTTTTTAGTTTTTCTGTATATTCGTAAGCGTCCATGTATATCTTTTTATGTAATCATTGGTATATCAATAACAATTTTCTTCTCTTCTACGCTATTGATATTTATATTTATCTCCAAAGCTATCTCTTCGATGATTTTTAAGTTCACCTTTTCAAAAGAGTCTCCAACCACTGTTAGTTGAATGATTTGGTATTTTTTCTCATCAATTTTAATGTATTCACCAGTTTTCAAACTCAAAGTTGTTACAACTTTTTTGGAGTTATAAAAGTTTTCATATACCTTTCTTAAAACTGTAGAAAACTTGTTTTGAGAGATCTTAAACTCAGGAAAAGATGGGTCAAATTCTTGTTTGTATTCTGCTTCTGATTGAGTTTTTGCTATTGTCATATTCAACTCTAAAAGAAGATAAATATTTGTCATCTCATAGTTTAAAATATTGCTTTTTCTATTGGATTTTTCTCCAGGATTTTGATAGAGCTTAATCCCTATGGAGTCTTCATCTTCATATCCAACAGTAATAGAAAAAAAGTTAGACTTACCAAAAGAGAGATTTAAAAATGATGTCTTATACCCAAAAGAAGTTGGAGCATAAGCCATTGCCAAATCAAAAAACTCTTTTTTATCAATATATCCCATCATCATTTCAGCAGTTTTATTGATATACTCAATATAACCATCACTGGAGAATATTATAAATGGATTGTAATCATTTTCAATCCATCCTGAAAAATTAATGCTATCCATCTATCTCGGCTACTTTTTTTCTTAATGTATTTCTATTAAGACCTAAAACCTCAGAAAGTTTTAGCTGGGAACCATAAAGTTCTAATCCCTCTTCAATAATTGCTTTATCAAATGTCACAAGATTTTCTCTATAAGCATTATTTCCATCAATTCTATCTGATAGAAACTTTTTTAAGATCTTAACAATGTCATTTTCATTAAGGCTATCAGACATAATCTCCAAAAAGATATCTTTTTTTAAAGAGTGACAATTTTTTGAAAGATCTGGTTTGAAGTTTTTAAAATCAAAAGAGACTTTTGTTAGAAGAGTAGTTTCAGCTTGTTCTACAAACTTTTCGATAATTGGCTTTAGATCTTCTTTTCTTTTCAAAAGATCTGGAATCTCCAAAGTAATTCCAAAGAATTTATCAATAATATTTTTATCCATCTTAACAGTTGAGGTTCCAACAACTTTTTTAGCTGAAAAATCTAGGTTCTCATAGTTAACAATTTTATGGAAATTTTCTATAATAAAGCTCTCTTCATTTTCAATGACAGATTTTAAAGCCTTAAAATCACTTCCATCAACAACAATAGCACCAGGAAGAATCTCTTTTGATAAAAGAGTTTTTCCTGTTCCTTCATTACCAATAATCAAAGCATTAATATTTAGATTACTAATGATTTGAGCCGTCTTAACCAGCTCTTTTGATATTGAAGATTTTGCTATAAATTTAGGCAACTATTTTCCTTGAACAAATTCTTCAATAAGACCAATACCACGTCTAAGAGTATCTTCATCCATTGCAAAACTCATTCTAAAAAACCCATCACTGCCAAAACCAACACCAGGAACTGTAGCAACAGCTTTTTTATCAAGAAGATCTAAACAGAACTTCATAGAATCTTTTTCTACTTCAGAACAGTTAACAAAAAGATAAAAAGCACCATCTGGTTCAATAACACTTAAACCATCGATATCATTGATTAGTTTAACAGTTAGATCTCTTCTTTTTTCAAAAGCAATTCTCATCTCTTCAATCTCTTTATCAACACTGCCATCAAGAGCTGTAATACAGGCAACTTGAGTAATTGAGTTGATGTTGGATGTACTTTGCCCTTGAAGTTTTCCAACAGCTTTAGCAATAGAAGCATCAGCAGTTGCAAAATATCCCATTCTCCAACCAGTCATCGCCATACCTTTTGATACACCATTGATTGTAATTGTTCTTTTGTACAGATCTTCACTAACACCTGCAATGGATACAAATTTCTTACCACCATAGATAAGTTTCTCGTACATCTCATCACTAAATACAATGATATCTGTACCTTCAAGAACCTTACCAAGTGCCGCATACTCTTCTTCTGTATAAACAGAACCTGTTGGATTTGATGGAGAGTTGAGCATTAAGATCTTTGTTTTATCTGTAATAGCTGCTTTTAATTTTTCAGCTGTTAGCTTGAACTTTTCTTCTTCTGTTGTCTCAACAAATACAGGTTTTCCACCAAAGAAGTTCACCATATCAGGATAACTAACCCAAGCAGGATTAGGGATAATTACTTCATCACCGTGGTTTAGTAAAACTGCTAATAGATTAAAAAGTGACTGTTTTGCACCATTTGAAACAACAATTTGATTTGTTTCATAATCAAGTCCATTCTCTTTTTTTAGCTTATCTTTAATTGTAGATAAGAGATCTGGAATTCCAACAACAGGAGTGTACTTTGTAAAACCATCATCAAGAGCTTTCTTTGCAGCTTCTTTGATTTTTACAGGAGTATCAAAATCTGGTTCACCAACAGAGAATCCATACACTTCTCTTCCACTTGCTTTTACCTCTCTAGCCTTTTGGGTAATAGCCATTGTTAAAGACTCACCTAACCTATTAATTCTATCTGAGAACATTCTACGCCTTCTTCATAAAATATAATTGGTTAAATTATAACCAATTTATGATTTTTAACTGTTTTCGTTAAATATTAGAAGATGTTTATCAAGCTTATTAAAATAGATAGTTCTT
>JAOXRY010000437.1 GCA_025800305.1 Campylobacterales bacterium
CATCCAATCAGACCAAATTCTATCTGATGAAGCAAAAGGACCAATATCTGCAGGATTAGACATAATTACGTAAAGATGAACAGAAGCTGTGAAAAACATTATAAAGCCTGTTACAACTTGGTAAAACCATAAAGTAGTATCTCCATGATCCATTAATTTTACATGGGCTCTCATCTTCATAAATGCACTGTAAGTTGTTGGAAATTTCTTTAAAGCTAACGCTCCATGAATTCCAAAAACCACAAATACAACTACAGCAGCAGCCGTTACAAATAACGGCTCTCCACCTTCAAAGATAAAACTTAGCTCTAAGAATTTTGTAACTGAATACATAAACTCTTTGCCAAGAAGAATACTAGAAACCAGTGCCATATGACCTATCATAAATAGTGCCAAAAACACCCCTGTACCTGTTAGCATAGCATCGTATCTAGCAGGTTTTAGACTTGCTTTTCCTTCTGGTGTAACACCAGTAAAGGCTTCTATAACTTTTTCCAAGTTCTCCTCCTCTTTACTTGATTTATTTGATTATAGTTAATCAGACTTATAATTTAATTAACTTTTAACATGAGTATCATCATTTTCATGGGAATCTAGATAAGCACAATCTCTCAATTGTTTTCTGTATGCCTCTATATCAAAATCTTTAATCGGACTTACACCTTCTTCAACTGCTGCACCAGCAACTGCAGAAGAGATATAAACTAATAACTCTTTATTAAAAGGTTTAGGAATAATATGAGTCTTTCCATATTCAAGATCCATATCGTTATATGCAGCTTTTACATAATATGGAATTGGTTGTTTAGCCAGTTCTGCAAGAGCTTTTGCAGCTGCCATTTTCATACCTTCTGTGATTTTCTTAGCCTCTACATCTAAAGCTCCTCTAAAAATGTAAGGGAACCCTAGAACATTATTAATCTGGTTTGGATAGTCACTTCTACCTGTTGCAATGATTGCATCATCTCTAACTTCTAAAACCTCTTCTGGCATAATTTCTGGTGTTGGGTTAGCAAGAGCAAAAATCATAGGTTCTTTTCCCATTGAAGCAACCATATCTTTTGATACAGTTCCACCAACACTTAGACCTAAAAATACATCAGCATCAACCATAGCGTCTTTTAAATTATCAACGTCTGTTTCAATAACAAACTCTTTTTTATACTCGTTGAGATCTTCTCTTTTATGGTTAATAACACCTTTGCTATCACACATAAAGATCTTAGTAACACCTAATTGTTTAAACATTTTTGCACAAGTCATAGCAGAAGCACCAGCTCCTGAGATTACAACTTTAAGATCTTTTAGATCTTTGTTTACCAGTTCAGCTCCATTCATTAAAGCTGCTGTTGCAATAATCGCTGTTCCGTGTTGATCATCATGCATAATTGGGATATCTACTCTTTTTTGTAGTTCTTTCTCAATTTCAAAACATTTTGGAGCTTTAATATCTTCAAGATTAATACCACCAAAACTTGGGCTTATAGCCGCACAAATATCAACAAATTTCTTTGGATCTGTCTCATCTACTTCTAAATCCACACCATCAATGTGAGCAAATTTTTTAAATAGTACAACTTTTCCTTCCATAACAGGTTTTGATGCTAAAGCTCCAATGTCTCCAAGACCTAAAACAGCTGTTCCGTCACTAATCACAGCAACAAGATTACCTTTTGCTGTATATTTATATGCTGCTGATGGATTTTTTTCGATCACTTGGCATGGTACTGCAACTCCTGGAGAGTATGCAATAGAAAGATCTTTTTGTGTCTCACATCTTGTTCTAAGATCTGTGGCAATTTTTCCGCCTTTGTGATAATCTAAGATCTCTTCATCAGTTAATTTCATTCTTTTCCTTTATTTAAAACTTTTTAAAAAATATTTTTTATTTTCATCCACCGAACATTAAGTTTGGTAACCAAAGACTGATTGCTGGAATATAAGTAACCAATAAAAGCCCAAATAGAATTGTTGCTCCCCAAGGAATCGTATATATAAATACATCTTTTAAGCTTACTCCAGTAATTCCACTTGTTACAAATAAGTTAAGTCCAACAGGAGGAGAAATCATTCCTAACTCCATATTCACAACTATAATTATACCAAAATGGATAGGATCAATTCCTAGTGCTGTAGCTACTGGAAATAGTAGTGGTACCATAATCATAATAATTGCACTTGGCTCCATAAAGTTACCAGCTACAATCAATAGAATATTTACAATAATTAAAAACATAATTGCATTTACATTCCACTCTAAAAGAGTATTTGTAATTGCTTGAGGTACATTCTCAATTGTTAAAAAATGTGCAAAAATCATCGCATTTGCAATAATAAACATAATCATTGCACTTGTCTTTGCAGACTCTAAAAACAGTGTGTAAAGATCTTTCCACTTAATATCTCTGTAGATAAACATAGAAACAAAAAATGCCCAAACTGCTGCGACTGCTGCTGCTTCTGTTGGAGTAAAAATACCACCGTAGATACCACCAATAACAATAACAATTGTCATAAGTGCCCATCCAGCGTTACCCATTTTCTTTACTCTTGTTTTGAAGTTTTCTGGCTCTGTTCTTTCAAAACCTAATCTTCTTGCACCGATATATGTAACAATCATCATCATTGCACCAATCATGATTCCAGGAACAACACCTGCCATGAAAAGTTTACCAATAGATACTTCTGCAGTTACACCATAAACAATCATAACAATTGATGGTGGAATTAAAATTCCTAAACTACCTGCTGTTGCGACTGTACCAATTGCATACTTCTTTGGATAACCTGCTTGTTGAATCGCTCCAAACATAATTGAACCAATCGCAACAACTGTCGCAGGAGAGCTTCCAGAAACTGCCGCAAAAATAATACTTGCAAAAATCGCCGCCATTGGAAGACCACCTGGTAAGTGACCAACAACAGATTTTGCAAATTCGATGATTCTTTGTGCTGAACTTCCTTTACTTAGAAGCTGACCAGCTAAAATAAACATTGGAATTGCCATAAGTGAGTAGTGTTCAACCTTCTCAAACATCATTGCTGATACTTCGATTGGGTTAATATCTGTAAAAAATACTAAAGTTGCAAAAGTTGATGCACCAAGTGCAATTGCAATAGGAGCACCTACAACTAATAAAAAGAAAAATAAGATAAATAAAATTCCTACACTCATAGTAAACTCCCTGTTTTTTTCTCTACTTCTTTAAGAAGCTCTTCATTTTCTCCTTCAGCCATTTGCTGAACGATCATCTCTGCTTCACTTTTTTTCAGAACATTTTCTGGAGCAGTCATAATTACTTCATATAATTTTTCACCTACTCTGTAAGCTGCAAAAAAGAAAGATACAGGAATAACAAGATATACAATCCACATTGGCATTTCCAAGTCAACAGACATCTCTTCTAACTCATGAACAAAAATCACATACTCATAACCGTAATAACCTACAGCTAGTAAAAATAGTAGTGTTATTGTGTGAGAAACAATCATTAAAATCTTTGCTGTAACAGGATTAACCTTTTCCAACATGATGCTTACACCAATATGAGCATCTTGCTTAAAACAGTAAGCTGCCCCAAAAAAGACGCTCCAAAGAAAAAGGTATGTAGTAAGTTCCGACGCCCACGTAAGTGAGCTGTCGAAAACATATCTTGCTACAACATTTCCAAATGCCAAGGCTACACCACCGCTAATACCAAAGGCTGCGATATTTCTATTGATAAAGCCTATTATCCTATCTAATGTTGTAAATATCATAATTTATTTCGCTTCTAAAGCGCCCTCAATTAAATCTTTACCGATTTTTTTCTTGCTGTAGAATTTAGAGTAAATTGGACTAACAGCATCTTTCCAAGCTTGGACCTCTTTTTTAGATAGTACATGAACATCTAACTTACCAGTTTTCTTAGCATAAGCTTTAATTTTTGCTAATTGCTCGTTGTTAAGCTCTTCTGCCCACATTCTCTCTTTTTCTGTTGCTTCGTTCATTGCTTGAACAACTTTTCCTTGAAGATCTCTTGGTAATGACTTCCAGAATTTTTTAGACATAACAACTAAATAACCTAAATAACCGTGGTTTGTCAGTGTTAGGTGTCTTTGAACTTCGTGGAATTTTTTTGTATAGATGTTTGAGTTTGTATTCTCTTGACCATCGATTACACCTTGTTGAAGACCTGAATAAACCTCAGAGAAAGGCATCATTTGAGGATTAGCTTTTACTGCTTGGAACTGAGCTTCTAAAACTTTAGAACTCATAATTCTAAACTTTTGACCTTTTGCATCACTAGGTTTAATTAGTGGTGTACTTCTTGAAGTTGAAAGTTGTTTGAAGTGGTTATCCCAAAAACTTAAAGCGATAAAACCTTTTTTGTTTACCATTTGCTTTAACTTCTCACCAACTTTTCCATCTTGAACTTTATGTAAGTGATCCATATTGTCAAATAGAAAAGGTAAATCAAATAGTGCAAGTTGTGGAACAAGTTTTCCAAATTTTGAGAAACTTGGTGCTGCCATTTGAATTGAATTAAGTCTTAGTGCTTTAAGTGCTGCACTATCTTTATATAACTGAGAAGATGGATATACCTGTACATCGATTCTTCCTCCTGAAAGCTCTTCTAACCTTTTTTCAAAGTAATCTGCCGCTTTTCCCTTTGGCGTGTTAGAACTAACAACGTGACTGAACTTTAACGTATACTCTGCCGCCATTACTGACGTAGCAACCATTGCTGTTGCAACTAAACCCTTTAAAACTTTCATTTTAAACTCCTTATTTAATTAACAATTTAAGTTTAAAATAAAGATATGTATAAATTGTGTAGGAATTGAAGAAATTTTGATATTTCCACACACCAAGTTGATTAAACTTTTAGAATCCTACCTTGTTGACACACTTGTAATCTATCATGTGGACATATTGGATTTTGTGGTGATAATGTTTATTCTGACGATGACAATTGTTAAAATAAGATATATGCATAAATTACAGACTCTACATTTTTAATAAAAATTACCAATTAGGATATAGTTTATTATATAATCCCAAATGACTTTGGAAAAATTTAATATAAATCTTAAAACAATCTGGTTCCTTATGAAGAAGCAAAAAAGACCTCTTATTATAGGTCAGTTTGTCACTCTTCTTGCTATTTTAGTTAGTATTCCTATACCTTTGATGTTACCTGTTTTGGTTGATGAAGTTTTACTTAATAAACCTGATATTTTTGTTGGAACAATAGACACTCTCTTTGGAAAGGGAAGTCCTTTTTACTATGTAGCTGTAGTAACTTTAGCTGTCATAATCTTAAGGTTTTTCTATTTTATGATGACAGTAGTCATCGCCAAGATCTTTACAGCAATTTCTAAAAACATTATCTATGAAATTAGAGTCAAAGTCATTGAGTATTTAAAAACGGTCTCAATGAATGAGTATGAATCTTTAGGAAGTGGAAAAATTGGTGCTAATCTTATTACTGATGTAAATACATTGGATTTATTTATTATTACAGGTTCAGGTAAGCTTGTAGCTTCTGCTCTTACTCTTTTGGCAATTGGAATTATAATGATTGCAATCCATCCTGTTTTAGGACTATTAATCATTACAATTCAACCTATTATTATGATGATAAGTAAAAAGATCTCAAAAAGTGTTACTCATCTCAAAAAAGAAGAGAACCAATCAATTGAAGAGTTTCAAGAAGATGTGGGAGAGGTCTTGGAACTTTATGGACAAATTAAGGCAAGTAATAAAGAAGAAGAATTTTTTAACAGAACAATAAAACTAGCAAAAGATGTAAAAGACACTTCCAATAACTACGGATACAAAAGTGTTGCTGCAGAAAAATTCTCTTTCACACTTTTTCTTTCAGTTTTTGAAATACTCCGTGCCAGTGGACTGATATTGGTTGCTTATTCAGATCTTAGTATCGGAATGATGTTTGCCATGTTTGGCTATATCTGGTTTATCATGACACCAATTCAAGATCTTCTCTCTATGCAATACTCCTACGCATCAGCAAAAGGGGCAATGGAAAGACTTAATAAAATCTTTGAGCTAGGACAAGAACCTAACGGAGAAAAAACTCTAGATAGTAAAAACGGAATAAATATCAACATTAAAGATCTAATTTTTTCTTACAACAAAGACAAAACAATCCTATCAAAGATCTCAATGATAATTCCTTTCAAAGAAAAAGTAGCCCTAATAGGAGCAAGCGGAAGTGGAAAAACAACTCTAGCTCAAATTATTGCAGGATTCTATACCAAAGACAATGGAGATCTACTTTTTAATCAAATACCAATTGAAAACTTGGAAAAAAGATCTATAAGAGAGTCTATCTTTCTTGTTTTACAAATGCCAATTTTATTTAATAACACTCTCCGTTTTAATATCACAATGGGAGATGAGAGTATTACAGATGAAGAGATCTATAAAGCACTGGAAATTGCCCAACTAAAAGATGTAATAGAAAAAATGAGCGAAGGATTAGATACTGTTGTTGGTCGCCATGGAATCCGTCTATCAGGAGGACAAAGACAGAGAATCTCTATAGCAAGAATGATTATTGCAGATCCTAAAGTTGTTATCTTTGATGAGTCGACCTCAGCTTTAGATGTTCATGTTGAAGCTATGATTTTTGAATCTTTAAAACCTATATTAAAAGATAAAACTGTCATTACTATTGCCCATAGATTAAGTACTGTTAAAAATGCTGATAGGGTTTTTGTCCTTGATGAAGGAAAACTGGTTCAAGAAGGAAGCCATAAAGAACTTGAAGATGAACAAGGACACTATTTGGAGTTTGTAAAGAAACAACTTGTTTAGTGTAGGGTTATTTTGAAGAAACTTTTAAGCTCAAAAGAGGCTCTTTTATATGTAATGACCATCTCAATGGTTATCTCTTTTTCAGTTTGGATGAGCCTTCTAAATAACTTCACTGTAGAAGTTGCAAACTTTGATGGAAGCCAAATCGGGATACTACAAAGCCTTCGTGAAATCCCAGGTTTTCTAGCCTTCACTGTGATTTTAGTAATTGTAGTCATTGCTCAACAACGACTTGTCTATCTCTCTATTATGACACTAGGACTAGGAACTCTTTTAACTGGTTTTTTCCCCAGTCAAATTGGACTTTTTACAACAACAGTGATTATGTCCATTGGGTTTCATTACCTTGAAACTTTGAATCAATCTCTCTCACTGCAGTGGCTTGATAAAAAAAGAGCCCCTATTGTTCTGGGAAAACTCTCTGCAACAAAGTCTTTTACAGGACTTGCCGTTTTTATTTTGATCTATATCTTAATGAACTACTACTCCTTAGAGTATAAGTATGTTTATCTCATATTTGGAGGAACATCTTTTCTTATTGGCGTATTAGCATGGTATTTTTTCACCCACTTTAAAGAAAGAGTCCCTCAAGAAAAGAAAATCCGTTTGAAAAAAGAGTATTGGCTCTTTTATCTTCTCACATTTTTAGCTGGTGCAAGAAGACAGATTTTTGTGGTTTTTGCAGGATTTTTGCTTGTTGAAAAGTTTGGTGTTGATATTCATAATATGGTGATTTTACTTTTTGCCAACTCAATTTTAAATATCTACCTTGCACCAAAAATCGGAAAATTCATAGTCTCATTTGGAGAAAGGATCACTCTAAAGTTAGAGTACTTAGGACTAATAATAGTCTTTGTCTCTTATGCTTTTGTTGATAGTGTCTATATCGCTTTTGCTCTGTACATTGTGGATCATCTTCTTTTCTCCATGGCTATTGCATTAAAGACATATTTCCAAAAAATAGCAGATGAAAAAGATATTGCCAGTGCTTCAGCAGTTTCATTTACAATCAATCATATTGCTGCTGTATTTCTACCATTTATACTAGGGTTTATATGGCTAACATCTCCTTCTATGGTATTTTTAATTGGTGCTGGGATTGGTGGGTTATCTTTGGTTCTTTCTTTTTTGATACCGAAAGATCCAAAAAGAGGAAATGAGACGACTTTGGTTTAATTCTTTATTTTTCTTTTTTCAAGTTTAGTTTTAAAAATATCAAATCTTTCTTCTTCTTTTTCACTCTTTGACCATTCTTCTATCATTTCCATATCAATGTCATATTTTTCAGCAACCAATAAAGCTTGTTCAAGTCCCCTTTCATCATCCCATGCATAATAAACAGATAATCTGTCCCTTACACAATCATCAACAGTTAGAATCCTCAATACACCATACTCTGTTTCTATTTCAGAGAAGTCATCAACAAGAGAATCACCTACTGCAAGAGGACCTGTTGGAAACTCAACAGTATAATCAAAATCATCATGATAAAAATTTTTTCCATCTTGCTTAAAACCAAGTTCAAGCATTTTTGCGATTATTGCTTTATGTTTTCCATAGTAGTGATCAATTAAATCAATATCCATTGAAGTATATTCACCATGACTATAGATCTCAACACAAAAGCCCCCAGATAGAGTGGTTTTTATATCAAGTTTTTCCAGTTCCTCACAAATAAAAGCAGCAACTTCTATTGAGTTCATCTCCTTAAAGTTCAGTTTCAACACTATCACCTTTTAGAATATACTTTTTACCTTTTTTCCTAGGTGCTGTTCTTACCACAGAAAGTTTCTTTTGAAGCTCTGGAGGGTAAGCACTTAAAGCCTTTTTCAAAAGAGCTACTAGCTCATCTTTGAAAAAATACCTTGGATTCAATTCATAAACCCTAGCATTACCAACTTGAAAACTTACAACCACACCACCCTCTTCAAGAGAGTCTAATTGTTTAATTATCTGAGAAGGCTTAACATCAAAATATCTAGCTATCTTACTTGCATAACCATTCTTCTTTGCTATTAGGTATTGTAAAACCAACTCTTTATCTTTTGAACCAAGTAATACTTTTAACAAAACAATATCCTTTTACTTTATAGTATCATACTAATATAAAGTAGTTTTTAATTACTATATTATAGTAATTAAATATGAGGTTGTCAAAGTTAACTGTGAAACATACTTTTAGTGCATATTCATTATAAAGAATAAGGGTATTATTCGGAGTTTGTTAAGAAGCTGTTAGTTTAAAGTCTAAAAAATCTTTTACATCACAATCTAAAACTTTAGCTATCCTATAAAGTTGCTCTAAATTAAAATGTTTTCCTTGACTTCCTATCTCCGCTTTTGATAGTAATGTTGTAGATTTATAACCAATTTCCAAACTTAACTCTAATTGTGTGAATCCCTTTTCTTCTCTTTTACTCTTAACTTTTTTTCCAATGTTAAGTTTAAAATTTTTAATTTCTTCATCTGAAACGTGATCACTCATTACATGCCCTATAGTGCAATTTAAAAAGAGTTTAAGAGTTTAAATAAAATTAATCAAAGCACCATAGTGCCCTACATAAAGGAAAATATTTGTATCATTATGCACTATAGTGCTTTTGGAGGTGTTCTTGTTTCATCATATTTCTCTGCTACGAACTGTTGCTATCCTACTGGTTCTATTTTTTCATTTTGATAATCAACTTGTAAGTTCTGGCTATATTGGTGTTGACATTTTTTTTGTCATTTCTGGATACTTGATCACTAAAATAACTCTAACAAGAGTAAAGGATAGACAAACTTTAAAAGATTTCTACCATAGAAGAATCATGAGGATCTTCCCTGCTCTTTTGTTAGTCGGATTTATTGTGATTTTCTTTCTTTCACTTATCGAATATTTAGAACTAGAGACTTTACAAATGTTTCGTGACACTCTAGCTTTTACATCTAATATAAAAGCAGAAAAAATCAATCTTGATTATTTTGGCGATAATAAAAACAATTACCTTCTTCACCTTTGGAGTATCGCTATAGAGATACAGTTCTATCTATTTTTTCCATCGTTGATGCTAAGCCAAAAAATTAGAAAATATTTTCATTTTATAGTTTTTACTCTCTTGATTCTATCTTTAGCATTCCTTTTTAGTGAGATTAGCTACTATAACTCTTTTGGTAGAATATTCGCTTTTATGGCAGGGGTCTTAACCTATCTTTTAGTAAACAAGTTCCAACCAAATAACTATATTTTTTTATTTTCAATTTTCTCTTTAATTTTTATAGGTTTTTTAGATCTAAATATTACAACATATCCTAATCACAATAATATAATAGTTGCTCTATTAACAGCTATAGGGCTTCTTTTTGGAAAAATCAATGAAAATAAGGTCTTGAAGCCACTAATCTTTATCGGTCTTATATCTTATTCTCTCTACCTATGGCACTATCCACTATTTCTATTTTTTCACCATATGAATATTGAAACTTCTGTAATAAATACTCTACTACTGGCTAGTGTTCTACTGCTGCTTTCCACTGGATCTTATTTTGCCGTAGAAAAAAGATTTACTTCAAAAAAATATGGCAACCTTACCACTTTGTTGATTATTCTTCCTCTCATTTTTTTAATTTTCTTAGTTCATTACAAAAGAAGCCAAACAATGGATATCCCTTTTGTTAACTCTTTCTATGAAAAAATGACACTCAATCCATTGCTACATTATTCAGATTTAGCCACATTAGAAGTAAGTAGAAACTATCCTAACTGTTTAGAAAACAAAGGAGAACTATTAACCCATTGCTCAACTACAAAAGTAAATGATAAGACTAAAACAGCCCTAGTTCTTGGTAACTCTTTTGTTCATAGTGGAGGTCTTATTTTCCTAGATATGATTACTGCACATTACAACATAAAGTCTGATTTTTATTATCTATTTGGAGATAAAATCAAAACAGATAAACTGTATCAAACAATTAAAACTGGGAAATATGACTTTTTGATACTTTATTACCCTTGGTGGGGTGCAACTAAAAAAAATCTTATTGATGAATATCTTGAACTTTCTAAATACACTCAAATAGTATTTGTTAAAGGAACAAAATACAATCAAAAAATAGATAAAAAACAGCTCTTTAGATTTAATAACCTTTTCGTTACTGATAGCAAACAAGCGTTTAAATGTTTTACTCAAAAACCCTTTACTACAGATAAGGATTACGCTGTGGTAGATAGTGTATTAGAACAACTCAATGCAAAAAGCATTAATATTCATGAAGTACAAAAAGATAATAATGCTAACTATATCTGTTCCCATAATAATATAGCTCTTTATTTGGATAGCTCACACATAAATAATTATGCAGGAGAATTATTTGCAAAAAGATTTATTGAGAGAGACTTAGGTAGAGATGTGTTTAAGCCAAAATCGGCTTAATAACCTCAATCTCCTCTTCCTCTTTCTGAATAGCCTTATACAGATCTAACTTCAATTGTAAATTCATCCAAAAATCACTACTCATATTAAAAGACTTCGCAAGTCTTAGTGCGGTACTTGGTGTAATTCCTCTTTTTTGATTGATTATCTCATTGATTCTTTGATAAGGAACTCCAATAGCGTTAGCCAGATCTCTTTGAGTGATATTCATTGGTTTTAAAAACTCTTCTAAAAGCATTTCTCCAGGATGGGTTGGTTCTCTATTTGTAGGTACTTTAATCATTTATTACTCCTATTGAAGAAACTGTCTTAGTCTATATAATCAAACTTGGAAGTCACAATTTGTTACTTCCAAGTTTAAAACTCTGAATTTAAAAACCTTTTTTATATTTGATAATCCCCAAAACCAAAATCACTTCTTTCTCAAGATTTACAAAATAAGTAATCGTATATCCCTTGAAGATAGCATCTCTAATGTTTTCATCATTAAAATGTATTGATTTTCTAAACTTAAAAGGCATATTTGGTAAATTTAGAATAAAATCTTCCAAATCATTTATGAAAACTAAAGCTCTATTAAGACTATCATGTGCTATAAAATTAGTTATTTCTTCAAGATTATTATCAAATTGAGTGGTTTTTCTAACTTCCATATTTTGAATTTAATTTTGTTTTTAAATCTTCCATTCCTTCACTAAAAGAAGTCGTGTTTTGCAAACCATTTTTTTTATAATCTTCTAAAGTTTTATGAAGTTCTTTCCTATGTTTTAAAAACTCTTCATCTTCAAACTCTATCTTTTCAATCATAAGATCTTTAACACTATCAAGCATACCTAATACATTTGCTACATAATCGTCTTTTACTTGCAGATGTATTGTTTGCATTTTATTTCCTTCTATTCTATTTTTATTGATTATAGCATTTTCAAGAATTTTTATGCCTTTTTGCATCTTTATAACATTCATGTTTTATACTATCAAGTTCTTTTTGAACTATTGATTTAATAGCCTTCTCTGTAAATGGTTTATTTGATACAGTACATTTATCTATAATAATCATAAATTCATTTTTACTCTTACCCCTACTAAACTCTAATTTAACTCTTGCTGTTCCTTTTCCTTGAAAATTATCAATTTTATACTCAACAATCATTCCCCAACACTTAAGATATTTATGGTTTTTATTTTCTCGAATAATCGCTAATTCTTCCATTTTAGCACCATCTAGTTTTAATTTTTTTACATGTTTTTCCATCCACTTAATATCACTAGATTCAGGAAGAGTATCC
>JAOXRY010000440.1 GCA_025800305.1 Campylobacterales bacterium
CCAAATGTTTAATGTCCACTCTTTGAATTTTTCTCACTGGGTGATTCAAATGGTAGTTTTATTAGTTGTTTTTACAGGGGTATATGAAATTCAAGAGAAATCTTTAACGATTGGTGGTCTTATTGCTGTAACAATTTTAAGTTCAAGGGTTATGGTTCCTATTGTTAACTTTTCTTCTGTTGTGGCAAGATATAAAGAGTTTACAAAAGCATTGGAAACCCTTAACGATTTTTGGTATTTGCCAAATGAAAACTCAGGAAAAACAGAAGTAGGTGTTGAAAAATTCCATGGAAATATCGAGTTTGATGAGGTTGATTACTACTATAAAAAATCTAAAAATCCTGTACTTAAAAATGTTTCATTTAAAATAAATCATGGTGAAAAAGTCGCCTTTATTGGGCAAACTGGAGCAGGGAAAAGTACCATATTAAAGCTATTAACAGGAATTGAATTACCTACTAAAGGAAAAGTGTTTTTAGATAGTCATGATTTAGACACAATTCATAATGTGGAAATAAGAAAAAATATAGGAGTAATGCCACAAGAACCATTTTTATTTTCAGGAACTTTAAAAGAAAATATTGAGCTTTCTCGGTCTGTTAGTAAAGAGGAACTGATGGATGTTATTCAAAGTACTGGACTTCACAATCTTGTCAAAAAAAGTGCCAAAGGAGAAACTTTACAAGTTGGAGAAAGAGGTTCTAATCTTTCTGTTGGTCAAAGACATTTGGTGACTTTGGCAAGGGCTATACTCTCTAATCCTTCAATTCTTATTTTAGATGAACCTACAACAGGGCTGGATATTGGGTTGGAAAAAGAGTTGATAAAGAAAATTAAAACAGTAGTAGAAGATAAAACTCTTATTGTAATTACCCATAGAATGGCAGCTTTAGAGCTTGTTGATAGAGTTTTTGTTGTAAAAGATGGTCAAATTGCAGTAAGTGGACCTAGAGATAAGGTTTTGGCTTATCTTAGAAACCCTAATGGTGGAAAGAAATAATGAACTACAAGTTATATAAAGAAAAACAGTGGAATTATCATCTTATTATTGCACCTATTATGATTTTTTTATTGATATTTTTTCTTTTTACAATCTTTACAGAAGTTGATGAAGTTGTAAAAGGAGATGGAAATGTTATCCCTTCAGGTCAAACACAGATTATTCAGCACTTAGAAGGAGGAATTATCTCTAAAATTGCAGTTAAAGAAGGGCAAGAGGTTAATAAAGGTGATATTATTTACCAGATTAACAATGCTAAGTTCCAATCAGATTATAATCAGATTCATTTTGAACTTTTAGCCTATCATGCTAAGAAAATCAGACTTCAATCAATTATAGATCTTCAAAAAGAAGTTAGCTTTCCAAAAGAATATAAGGAAAAGATTCCAAAGGTTGTAGAAAATGAAGAAGATATATTTTACTCAATTAAGAAACAGTATGAAAATGATTTAGAGATCTTATTAAAAAGAAAAAATCAAAAAGTACTAAAACTAAACGAACAAGAGAATAAGTATCAAAACTTAACAATTGAGTTAAAGTTGGTTCGTGAAGGTTTAGGAATGCTAGAGCAACTTTACAAAAAAGGAGCTGCTTCAAAAAGAGAGTATTTGGCAGAACTGACAAAAAAACAAGAGCTAGTAACTCAAATTACAGGTGTAAAAGATTCAATTCCTGCGTTAAAAGAAGAGATTAATGAAGCCAATGAAAACATTGAAAAAGCTAAAAATGATTATCGTTCAAGAGCTTTAGAAGAGCTTAATAAAGTCCAAGTAAAAATTAATAGACTTAGTGAAGAATCAAGAGCAAGTAGTGACAGGGAAGTAAGAGAAGATATTGTCTCTCCTGTAAAAGGTATTATTAAAAAACTCCACTTTTATACAATAGGAGGAATTGTTAAAGACGGAGATAAAGTAGCAGAAGTTACGCCTGTAGATGACTCTTTAACAATTCAAGCAAAGATTAAAACATCTGATAGAGCCCAGGTTTGGATAGGTCAAGATGTCTCTATTGAGATTACAGCCTATGATTTTTCTAAATATGGACTTCTTAATGGAAAGTTGATTCATATAAGTCCAGATAGTTTTTATGATTCAAAAGGAAACTCTTTTTATATTGTCAAAGTACAAGCAGATGAGTTTCAGTTTTCTAAAGATCTTCCAATCCTTCCTGGAATGGTTGCAAACATAAGTATATTAACAGGTAGCAAGACAATTTTAGAGTATATTTTAAAACCTCTAAAAGACATAAGTCGAGACTCTTTAAGGGAAAAATAAGACTTGTATCAGAATATGTTACTTATGATATAATTATGGAATTATTTTAAAAAAATTAAGGAAAATATAAAGAATGTTTAGTCTACTGAAAAAATTAGGAGAACTAATTGAAAGAATTAGAAAGAATAAAGCTTTATGGTTCACGATTTTAAGTGTTGTATCTATATTAGGTATTGTAATATCCTTAATTTTTATTAATCTAGTAACTTCTGGTTCAAAAGAAAAAGTTTATAAAAAAATGACAGTAGAGTATAAAAACTTTTACGAAGCTTCTGTTGCTAAAAGATACTCAGAACTTCTCTCTTATGGAAGTCTTATTGCCTTAAATAAAACAGTTGTAGACGCTGTTAAAAATGACAAAATGGAAGATGTAAAAACAACTTTAGATGATATTACCAAAATTGTAAATAGAATCGAAGGCATGGGCGAATACTCGATAGAAGTTATGAAATCTGATTCAGTAAAAGTTAACTCAGATGAAATTATTCAATTGGTTATTTCTCAAAAGACACCTTTAACGGGAGCAACCATAGAAAGAGATGGACTGTTTTTTGCTACCTACGTACCTGTAGTATCTGAAGAAAATGTGATAGGAATAGTCAAAGTAAGGCAACGTTTTACTTATATTAAAAATGACTTTATTTCATCTAACAAAGAGTTTGCTTTTGCTTTAAGGCATGAATTCTTAAATGGTTTGGATATGGAATTTCGTTCAGTTAATTTCAAAAAGATGAACGAGTTTTACAGTGTAAGAGAAAGAGAATTTAATAATAAATTTTATACAGATGCTCTTTCTTATAAAGATAAGGTCTATAAAGATGAAGGCTTTATCGTTGATAGAGACTTTTATATCACAAGCGAAATGTTAACTGATATTAGAGGTCGGTTAATCGGTATTGTTTATATTGGAGAGTCTGTTGATAGTGAAGAGGGATATGTTCACATAATCCAAAGTGTTATTAACAGTATTACAATGATTGCTATGGGGCTTGTTGTATCTGTATTACTTTTTCTATTTTAGTTTTTAATTAGAAGAATATAGGGGCAGTAATGAAACGTTTAAAGATTATGAAGGTCTACTTCGTATTCTGGTTATTTATTTATTTACTTATCTCGCTAAATTTTGAGATGGTTAAGATCTATTTTATGTCAACTTTGACATTTAATATTGCTGTTCTTACTCTTTTTGCAGTTGGTACGATTATTATTTTAACCAGTGCATTTCAACTTATTAATTTAGCTGGTACTTTTGGTATATTGGCTTACAAAAAAGACAATCTAGAGTTTTATCTAAAAGGTATGGAAAAAATCATGCCTGCCAATATCGCTCA
>JAOXRY010000444.1 GCA_025800305.1 Campylobacterales bacterium
GAAAGAAAGATAAATGCCGCTCCACCACTCATTCCACTTAGCATAAATGCTGCTGCTATTGGTAAAGATGCAGTTGCACAAACATAAAGAGGCATAGCAATAACCAACACTGCAAAATAAGTTAAAAACTGATTTTCAAAAAGTTGAGAAAGTAACTCTTTTGGCAAAAATGTTGTAAACAAAGCACCTAAAATAAGACCTATAAAAAGAGATTTTGCAATATCTTCAAAAAGTGTCACATAACCATAAGTAAGGGCTCTTTTCATGCTAAAAGAGTGATCAGTTTCTACAGTAGAAGAACAACTACCTCCTGAACAACAGCTTGATACTGTCTCATGAACTGTTGGCTTAGCTACTGAAAACTGTGGTTTTTCCTCTTTTATAGAAAGAATGTTTTGTAACACTCCTGTTAGTATAGCTGTTATAACAGAGGTTACAACTCTATAAAAAGTAAAAAGTGGACCAAAAAAACTATAGGTTGCCATTATTGAATCTACACCAGTAATTGGTGTTGAGATTAAAAAGCTTTGAACTGCACCTTTACTTGCTCCTTCTTTTTGTAAAGATTTTGCAAGAGGAATCACACTACAAGAACAAACTGGCATAGGTATTCCCAAAAGTGTTGCTTTTAATACAGAAGAAAATGTATTGTTTCCTAATTTAGACTTAATATAGTCTTTTGGCAAGATCTCTTTTAAAATCCCAGCGATCAAAAGTCCAATAAGAATAAAAAGACTCATTGCATTAGCTAAAACTAATAGGTTATTGAAAAAAAGATGGATATATTCCATAATAAAACTCCTTATATATACTATAGGGGGGTATAGTATATTAAGTAACCTTTATTAGATCTTAAAGTTAATTTTTATGTTGGCCACTCTTTGTGATGATAATCTATTACAAACTTGTGTTTGTGAACTATTTTTTCATGGGTATGATTTTTTTCAAATCCATCTCCATGGTGGTCATCATCTAAAATATGATGGGAGTGTTGATAACTCTCGTGAATATGTTCTAATTCTTGTTCATCTGGATTGGGATAGATCTTATAGGCTATTAAAGAGGAGAGGATTGCAAGTATGACAAAAATAAGCAATGCGGTTTCCAGACCATATGTTATTCCTAAAAATCCAGAAAGAGGATAAGCTACCATCCAACACAAATGTGATAAGGAAAAATTAGCACTAAAATAGCTCATAGAATTATTTTCATTACAAGAGATACGAACAAGATACCCAGCCAAAACTTGAATCAAAGAGAGTCCAACACCCAAGATAAACCATACAAAAAGAAAACCTTCCCACGAAGGAGTAAAAGAAGCTAGTAATAATCCTATAATTATAAGAAAACTTCCAATGAAAAGAACTTTTCTTACCTCAATATGTTCTAGCCATTTTGGCAAGACTAAAGCTACTATCATCGAACCAAAACCTGTTGTAGCCATTGCAATAGCAACAAAAGCTTCTCCTTTTTTCAAATACTCTCCAACATAGATAACCGTATTTGTAATCACCATTGCACTTGCCAATGCCACTACTATATAAATAAAAAATAGTGCTTTTAATCTAGGGGTTTTAAAGTAAGCTTTTGTACCAAAAACGAGATTTTCTATAAAATCACTATTTTCAAATACTTTTTTTCTCTTTGGAAGTGAAGAGAAAAAAAGTAATAGTCCAGAGATCAAAAAAGTTACTGAATCTAAAACAAATAGCTGATGAAAAGTCATGAAACTAAGTAGAAAAGCCGAAAAAGTTGGACTAAGTAATTGTTCTAAATCATAGGCTAACC
>JAOXRY010000451.1 GCA_025800305.1 Campylobacterales bacterium
CTCTTATATGCCTATTTTACTTTATCATGCTGGAATCTCTTATGAAAAAATCAAAGATAAAAAAAATGCTATAAAGTTTTATAACGTTTTAATAAAAAAATATCCAAAAAGCAATTTAATTAAAGGTGCATTAAAAAGAGTTAATAGATTATCTAAATAATTTTTCTAAGCTCATTATCTATTGCTTTTTTTATATTGTCTTTTTTAAGAAGTGCATCTATTTCTGCTTGTGACTCTGGTTCATCTATTAAGACTCTTAAGTGTTCAATGATATCCATATCCTCATTATTTTCAACATTTTGAACTTTTCCACCATTCATATAGTCTTGAATATTCATTCTATTGAGAGAATTGCTCTCTTGTTGAAATTGTGGTGTCATAGATGGGGTAGAAGATGTACCACTGAAAAATGAACTTTTAATAAACTCAATAGTCTCAATATCGTTTCCTAAAAAAGAGGTCAAAATAGAATCTACAAGATCTGTAGAAACTTTATTTCTAAGTACAAAAGAGAGAGCTTCAAGATCTCTTGGTTTATGAAGCTCTAAAAGATCTTTATGATTAATAGCATCTAAAATCGCAGGGTGAATTTGATTTTGTTTCGCCCACTCTAACCATGCTACACTACTTGGTTGGATAAACTGAACTGGAAGAGAGTTTGGAATATCAATTCTCTCTCTTGAAGTAACAATAAAAAAGTTTTTTAGATCTTTTCCCATAATTGTTCTATTGTTTAAAATGGGAAGTAGGAAATTGAGATTTTCTACTGTGATATTTTCAAAGATTACAACATGATTAGTTTCAAATGCACTTTTTAGAAAAAGAAGATTGTTATCATTTAGTTCATTGGAGAGGATAATTATTGAATTTGAAAATTTCTGTTTACAAAAAGATGTTTTTCCAACTCCTTCAACTCCAAAAACTTGCCCATGAAGATTTGAGTTATATGCTAAATCTAGCATCTCTCCGATTTGATTAATAGTCACCGTTTTCCTTTTCTAAAATATAGATAAGTTTAAATCTATAGCCATATTTAGGGTCTCCAAAAAGTCTTTGTAAAAAAGGTGCAAAAGAGATTTCAAAAGCACGTTTTACATGGTGGGGAGATTTGTCATAAGCTTCAATGATCCAAGGAATCAAAATATCATGTTTAAATGCTTTTACAAACCATTCACTAACAGTATCTAAGATCTTTCTATTACTTGATAAGATCTGACCCATCATAAATTCATAAGAGTCATAAATATCACTATAATTTACAAAAGACTCGATTGTTAAAGGTTGTGTTGCTTCATTTTGAAGATGAAAAGTTTTAATTAGCTCGTAGTGTTTTGTATTTCCAAAAGCTGATAGAGTTTTTACAGCAGCAACTCTTACCTCTGCCTCTTTATCTAAAAGCATCCCTACAACATCTTTTTCAAAGTTATCTATAAGATGTTTTCTAATTGCTTTTAAAGCATTGATTCTTACAGCAAAATCGCTGTCTTTAATCATATAATTTATTGCCTCTGCTGCTCCTAGTTTTGGCAAAGTTAAAACAGCTGCTGAAAAAGAGCCGCGAGACTCTAACGGCATTGATTTTAGTTTTTCTATAAGTTCTGTTGAATTAATAGTAGTTCTCCATACATTTTCGTAAAAAGATTTTAACGATATAATAATAAAACTATTGTCCTCAGTGAGGTACGAATTTAAGGAGAAAAACTTTATGAATAAATTAGGTTTTATATTCCCAGGACAAGGAAGCCAGAAAATTGGTATGGGAAAAGATTTTTATGAAAATTCTGATGTAGCAAAAGAGATGTTTGAAAAAGCAAGTCGTGCTATTGATGTTGATTTTACAAGATTACTATTTGAAGAAAACGAAGATTTAGGAAAAACAGAATACACACAACCAGCGATTTTACTAGCAAGTTCAATTGCTCATAGATTATTTGATAACGAAATGGGAATTAAGCCAGTATTTTCACTTGGACACTCTCTTGGTGAATTTTCAGCACTTGTTAGTGTTGGAGCAATGACTTTAGAAGACGCTATTTTTACTGTACACAATAGAGGAAAGCTAATGCAAAGTGCTTGTGACGGTATTGGTGCTGGTATGATGGTTCTTTTAGGTTTAAGTGATGAAAAAGTTGAAGAGATGACTGAGGCACAAAGAGGTGAGGGAAAATCTGTTTGGGCAGCAAACTATAATGTTGATGGTCAGATTGTTGTTGCAGGAAAAAGAGCAGATCTTGAGAGTTTAGAGTCTATATATAAAGAAGCAGGTGCAAAAAGAGCTATGGTCCTTGATATGTCTGTTGCAAGTCACTGCAAACTGTTAGAATCAGCACAAGATCCTCTAAAGAAAATCTTAGAAGAGAAGTTAAATGATGAGTTTATTGCTCCAGTTATCTCAAATGTAACAGCTAATAAATATAGCTCAAAAGCAGAGGCTTTAGATCTATTATCACAACAGTTAGTCGCACCAGTTAAATATAAGCATTCTGTTGCTGCTTTTGCAGGAGATGTAGATTGTCTAATTGAGTTTGGTGGTGGTGTTTTAAAAGGTATGAATAAGAAGATTACAGATAAGCCAACTTTCTCAGTTAACAGTATGGCAGATCTAGAAGCTGTTTACAGCCAAATTAAAGGGTAGAAACAATGACATTAGCAATAATGGGTGCAATGGAAGAAGAGGTAGAGCCTCTTTTAGAGAGATTTGAGAATGTAAAAGTAACAGAGATAGCTGATAATAAATATTATGAGACAACTTACAATGGAAACAATATTGTAATTGCATACAGCAAAATTGGTAAAGTTAATGCTGCTTTAACTGCGACTTTGATGATTGAAAAATTTGGTGCTGAAAAACTTATCTTTACAGGTGTTGCAGGAGCATTAAATCCAAAGTTAAAAGTTGGAGATATGGTTGTTGCTACAAAACTAATCCAACACGATGTTGATATTACAGCTTTTGGTCACCCATGGGGGTTTATTCCTGAAAGTGGAGATTTTGTTGAGTGTGATGCTGCACTTGTTTCTAAAGCAAAAGAATCTGCAAAAGCAATTGGTGTAGACCTTCTTGATGGAATTATTGCTACAGGTGATCAGTTTATTGCTGATTCAAAGAAAAAAGATTTTATTGTTGATACATATAAAGCTGATGCTACAGAGATGGAAGGGGCAAGTGTTGCTTATGTTTGTAAGTGTATGAATGTTCCTTTCGTCGTGCTTAGATCTATAAGTGACGCTGCTGATATGGATGCTGGATTTGATTTTGAGGAGTTTTTAAAATCAAGTGCAAAAACAAGTGCTGATTTTTGTCTAAAAATGCTGGATAATCTATAATTGGTTGAGTTATCTAAGAAATTAACCTCTGCTGTTTCCAAGACAGTTATCAAATATGGTTTAATAAAACCTGATGATAAGATTGTTGTTGGACTTAGTGGAGGGAAAGACTCTTTTACTCTTTTACATCTTTTAAATAGGATTAAAAGAGTAGCTCCTTATGATTTTGAGATCTTAGCTGTAACAATTGATTATACAGATATGGGTGATTATTCTCATATTGAAAAGCATCTAGCTGAACATAGAATTCCTTATCACATTGAAAGAACAAATATCCTTCAAAGATCTGAAGAAACAATAAGAGAGAATAGCTCTTTTTGTAGTTACTTTTCAAGAATGAGAAGAGGTAATCTCTATGGTGTTTGTAAAGAGAAAGGGTATAATAAATTAGCTCTTGGACATCATCTTGATGACGCGGCAGAGAGTTTTTTTATGAATATGTTCAATAACGGGAAACTTCGTTCTATGGCACCTATATATAAAACAGAAGATGGGGAGCTTGAGGTTATCCGTCCAATGATTCAAATTAGAGAGCATAAGACAAGAGAGTGTGCAAAACTTAATGAGTTTCCAATCCTTGATGAAGTGTGCCCTGCATTTCTAAAACCAACTAAACCACCAGTTGAAAGAGAAAATATTAAAAAACTTTTAAAAGAGCTTGAAACTGACAGAAAAGATCTTTTTGATAAGCTACGAACCTCTTTTTCAAACATACAGACAGAATCTTTTTCAGATCTTAACTTTTTAAAATAAAAGCATAATAAAAAAGTAATACTAATTTGCTATAATGAGGGCAATTTAATTAAAAAAAGGGGAAAAAATGAAGGGTATTCTTCTGTCTGTAATAATGGCATTATCTTTTATCTTAGTTGGTTGTAGCGATAAAGACTCTACAGAAGCTAAAGAGTATGAGGTAAAACAAGCGCTTGATAAAGGAAATTACCATTTAGTGATTAGAGAGTATGGCGATTGCCAAAACTCTTCTAAAACAACTTCTGAAAAAGCAGATTGTTTAGCTAAATTAACAAATCAACAAAAAATGGATTTAGGTGCTGCTTACATGGGGAAAGCTGGTTACACTCTTGTTGATTTAGGTAGTGATATCTTAGGTATTGAAGGTACTAAGGAAGAGAAGTCTAAAGAAGTATTGAAAATCATTATGAGAAAACTTGATGATGATGGTATGGATCAAGGAATTCAGGTCTTTAAATCAATACTAACTAACAATGACACTTCTGTGTGTACGAAAACAGGTTATGCAAACTTATCTCAAGAACAAAAACAAGCTTGTGTTTCTGTAAATCCAATTTTACTAAAAGAGTTAGTTGAAGATGATGATGGAAGTGGTTCTACTTCTTCTACTGCTGTAAGTTTGGAAGATGTAATTAAGTTTAAAGATGTATTAAAAGATGCTGCTCCTGGTATTGAAATTGACGATATTGTAAGTATTATAAATGATGATGTAAAATCAGGTGCACCTTCAGAAAAAGATGTTAATGGAGATGGAAATCTTGATACATTAGAAGCAACTCAGTGTGTGGTAAAAGATTATGATACAACAGGTACATTAACTTGTGAAGGTGTTACAACAGCTTCTACTACAGTTACTAGAAAGTCCGTTGAGGGAACATCTATTTTTGGTTCAACAAGTGGTTTTGAGAATGTTTTTCTTGTTAAAGTTATTGTTCCTGGAGGAAGTTTTGATGACTTTACTAGTTATAGACTTGTTCAAAAGATCTCTGGAGTAGATGCTAATACAAGTTTAGCTCTGGAAGAAAATAAGTATTGTGGAGCTGACACAAATGTTGTCTCTTCTTGTTCCCAGGTTAATCCATCAACTCCTTGTCTACCTTGTCCTGTTAAGAAAAGTGATGGTTCTGGAACTACACTAGTTGATACAGCGAGTTCTGTTTTAACAGGAGATTTATTGACTTCTATAGCTGTTTCATCAGATTCAGAAGGGGATTTATCAGATAGTGAAAAAACATCTAAACTTCAAACTGAAATGTGTGGTTTAACTCCTGGTGCTGATAGCAATAAAACTAGCTGGATTAGTGATAGTAGTTGTCAAGCAGCACCAGCTACAGACTTTAAAACATCTTTAGAGGATACTATTGAAAATTTAGCTAACACTAACTGCGATTGTAAAGATGGAAAAATAGTAGTTGGCCAATCTGGTATTTTAAACTTTATGAGTGGAAATTAAGGAGTAGATGATGAAAAAAATCAATAAAATTATATTAGCTGGTTTAGTTGCAGCATCTTCTTTGTCTGCTATTAGTTATGAGTATCCTCAGCTTTATAAAGATACTAAAATAATGGGTATGGGTGGTGCTGGTATTGCCGCAGGTGGTCAAACAACATCTATTTTTTATAATAGTGCTGGTCTTTCTCAAATTCCAAAAGAGTATGGTTGGGAAGTTGATCTATTTAACTTTGGTCTTTCGATTAATAAAAATATTGCTGATTTTGGAAAAGATTTATCAGATGTTTCAGGAACAGATAATGAAAAAAATAAACAGGTTCTTGATTTAGTTGAAAAAAATCTTGGAAATAATAATCACTTGTCAGCTAATTTGGCTCTTCTAACTATAGGAAGAAAATTTGATGGTGTTGCAATAGGTTTAGTTCCTTTTGGTGGTGCTTATCTTAATATGAAACCTCACAGTGGCTTTGGTAGTGAAGGTGTTGTTGAAACAAGTGGTCTTGTATATGGTGGTGTTGCTTTTGGTATTTCAAAAGATATCAAGGATGTTGAAGTTGGTGATTATATTTTAAATAATTTTACTGTTGGTGGTGGTATTAAGTCAGTAACGTATAAAGGATGGAATAAAGCATTAACAATTTCAGAATTGGTTGATAACAAAGATGATATGGGTGAATATTTCACTGACAAGATTGCAAAAGATGGAAGTAGTGCTGTTTTAGATCTTGGTATGCAGTATGACATCATGCCTGATGTAAAAGCGGGACTTTCTATCCAAAATATTGGAGGAATTGGTGACAAGGAGACTGTTGAAATTCCAATGACTGTAGGTGTTGGTACTGCCTATACAAAAAGATTTAATAGAGTATGGTTAAATCAAGTTACTGTAGCTGCAGACTATGTTGATCTTTTTAGAAATTATGAACAAGATAAAGATGGATTAAAAAGAATAAGACTTGGTGTAACTGGAAATCTTATTGATGGTTGGGCTGGTACTTTAGGTCTTCAAGCTGGTATGTATCAAGGTCACTATACTTTTGGTGTAGATACTAGACTATTCTTTATGAAAATAGCTTACACAACATATGCAGAAGAGATTGGTGCTTATTC
>JAOXRY010000031.1 GCA_025800305.1 Campylobacterales bacterium
TTATCTTATTTTCACGTTAGATGTGAAAAAACACTCTAAAATCATTGAGGTTCTAATTAATAAGGTAAAGCCAAAAGTTATATTACAAAACATTACAACACCATTAAAAAAATGGGGAGATATTCAGCCATTTTTATATGTTGGTTTTGATCATAAAATAGGAAGTTTAAAAATTGCTAATCATTTTATTTCCAAAACTGGGAAAAAAGGGAATTACGCAGTTCTTTATGGAACACAAGGGTATGTTAGTAAGATGAGAGGAGACAGTGTTATCCGTCACTTTAATCAAAAGACTGATTTGAAAATGGTTGCTTCATACTACACAGATTTTAATAAACAAAAAGCTTATAACGCTACATTGGATCTTTTAAAAGAGAACAAAGATCTTAAGTTTATCTATGCTTGTTCAACGGATATTGCCCATGGTGCTATAGAAGCATTAAAAGAGTTAGGGCTAAAAGATAAGATCTTAGTTAATGGCTGGGGTGGAGGAGGAAGTGAGCTAAAGGCAATCTTAAAAGGTGATATGGATACCACTGTAATAAGAATTAATGATGATAATGGTGTAGCCATGGCAGAGGCAATAAAATTAGATCTTGAAGGAAAGAAAAAGAGTGTTCCTCTTATCTATTCAGGGGATATGAGACTTATAGAAAAAGGTATTTCAAAGTCAAAGATAGACCATATTAGAAAAAAAGCATTTAGGTATTCAGATTGAAAAAAAACAACCTCTCTATTAGTAACATCTATATATTATTTGCAGTTTTTATAGTTTGTACTGTATTACTGCCTATTTTTTGGTGGACTCATAGCGATTTTAAAAGTGAAACTGAAAATAGCATCAATAAGTACTTCAATCAGACTAAGAATATTATTGAGGTCATATTGGAAAATAGAGTGAGGTTTATTGAGAATGAACTAGGATATCTTTCAAAACTAGATCCTAGAAATTTTGAAGAGGTAATTGGTCAGCTTGAACCTGAGAATATAGATCTTCTGTTTTATAAATATAACAATAAAAATGTTGTAAATCTTAGTACCAGTTTTCTTTATGATACAGATAGAATTATTGAAACCATAAAATCAAATAAGTTATTAGATAAGCCATTTATTCAAAACTTAAAAGTCGATGGAAAATATATTTCAATTCTTTATAATTATAAAAAAATTATTGATAAAAAAACAGGAAAAGTTCTTGGTTTAATTGGTGCTGGTGAGGTTCTAAATGACAACTTGACTTTTTTAAATGATATAAAAAATAAAACTTCTATAGAGAGTATCTCTTTGCTTTATAAAGGATATATTCTTTCATCAACAATTAATCACTCAACTAAAGAGTATGAAATTTTAAAAAATGAGTTTGTAAAAAAGAATCTTTTTCAATCTGCTAATAAGATTTACTATAAAGGAACACTAAGTTGTCAAAATAACTGTGTAGATCTTAGTGTAGTTTTAAGTAGTGATAATAGCTCTTTTCAAGAGTTAAATAGAAGTTTTCTAACAAAATCCTTGGGGCTTATATCTCTTTTTATTCTTCTAGTCTTCTTTGGTTATGTTATGACAAGAAGACTTTTAATTGCACCTGTAAATAAAGTTATAGAAGATGCAGGAGCAAAGACATACAATGAGAATCTCTCTTTTTTAAAAGAGATAAATGCTATAGGTAAAAAACTCTATGGAACAGCACTCTCTTTAAATGAGTATAAAAAAGCTGTTGATGTTTCTAGTATTGTTTCAAAAGGTGATATCGATGGAAATATCACATATGTCAATGATAAATTTTGTCATGAGACTGGTTATGCAAGAGAAGAATTAATAGGAAAACCTCATAGTCTTTTACGAGATCCACAAGTTCCATCAGAGATTTTTACACAGATGTGGCAAACTATAAAAATAGAAAAAAAGCCTTGGAGTGGTTATCTTTCTAATCTTACAAAAGATGGTAGCTCAAAACATGTTAAGCTTACTATAACTCCTATTTTAGATGATAATTATAATATAGTCGAATTTGTTGCTTTAAGAGAGAATATCACAGAGTTAGTAAATAGTAAAAAAGCCTTGGAAGAGAGTTTCGTAAAAGATAGCCTTACTGGAATCTATAATCGTTCTAAATTAACGCAAGATCTAGGTGAGAATAGAAGCCTTAGTTTAATTCTTATAAACATTGACACATTTAGTCATATAAATGACTTTTATGGAAATAAAATTGGTGATGGGATTTTAAAACTTTTTGCCAGTAGAGTTCATGGCTATTTTGATAGTTTTGCATTTAATATATATAGGGTTTTTGGAGATGAATTTGCTATAACAGTTGAAAGCGGGAATGTAGAGGAAATCTTATTTAAGGTAAATATTTTCTTAGCTCAATTAGAACAGTCTCCTTTTGCTGTTGAAGGAATAAAAATTGGTATTCGAGCAACATCAGGGATTAGCAAACCTTCAAGAAAAAATACTTTTGTTAATGCAGATTTAGCTTTAAAAAGTGCGAAAAGAGATAAAAAAGATTGTGAAATTTTTTCAGTGGATAATCCAATTTCCAAAGAGCTAGAAAACAATCTTCTTTGGACAGAAAAAATTAAAGAAGCGTTAAAAGAAGATAGAATCATTCCTTTCTTTCAACCAATAGTAAACAATCATACTAAGAAGATTGAAAAATATGAATCTCTTGTAAGAATGATTGAGAAAGATGGAAAAGTCATTTCTCCATTTTTCTTTTTGGAGATCTCTAAAAAAAGTAAACTCTATTCAAGTATTACAAAAAAGGTTATAGAAAAAACTTTTAAGTATTTTCAGAATAATGACTATGAATTTTCAGTAAATCTTACCATTGAAGATATCTATAATGAAGAGACTGTAGAGTTTATTAGAAATAGTATTCACGAGTATAAAATGGAAAATAGGGTGGTATTTGAGATTGTTGAAACTGTTCAGATAGAAAATTTTGATGCATTTAGTAAATTTGTTGATACTTTTAGACTTCTTGGCTGTAAAATTGCTATTGATGATTTTGGAACAGGGTATTCTAATTTTGAGTATTTAATTAAGCTTAATAGTGACTATATCAAAATCGATGGATCTCTTATAAAAAATATTGAACAGGATGAAACTATCTACTCTGTTGTAGAAACTATTGTAGGTTTTGCTAAAAAATCCAACTTAAAAGTAATTGCTGAGTTTGTTGAGACCCAAGAAATACAAGGTCTTGTGGAAGAGTTAGGAATCGAATATTCTCAAGGTTATCTATTTAGCCCTCCAAAAAGTGATATCAATTAATTTAAAAAGTCCCTTTTTTCAATCTTATTTTAAATAGATTTTGAATATGATTATTAATTAGCGATTTTAATTTTATATTAAATGGTCAAACTTAATCTTAAGGAGGAGCTATGAAAGCCTCAGATCTGTTTATAAAAGCCTTAGAAAATGAAGGTGTAGAGTATATTTTTGGTATTCCTGGTGAAGAAAATCTGGATATGTTAGAGTCTATCAGAAATTCAAAAATTAAGTTAATTCTTACAAGGCACGAACAAGCTGCTGGTTTTATGGCGGCAACTTATGGACGGCTTACTGGTAAAGTTGGTGTTTGTATGGCAACTTTAGGACCAGGAGCAACTAATTTTGCCACAAGTGCGGCATATGCTCAACTTGGTGGTATGCCAATGCTTATGATTACAGGGCAAAAGCCTATTAAAAAGTCTAAGCAAGGTAGATTTCAAATTATTGATATTGTAAGAATGATGAGACCAATGACAAAGTATGCAAAGCAAATTGTTAATGGAAATAATATCCCTTCTGTTATTAGAGAAGCATTTAAAATTGCAACGACAGAGAGACCAGGAGCGGTTCATATCGAACTTCCTGAAGATATCGCAGCTGAGGAAGTAGACGATAATATCTATCCTGTTAGAAGCTTTAGATATCCTCAAGCAAATAAAGATGCGGTTCTTGATGCTGTACAAAGAATTGAAAAAGCAAAAAGACCACTTCTTTTAATTGGTGCTGGTGCCAACAGAACAAGAATTGGAAATGCTTTAACACATTTTGTAAATGAGACAGGAATACCTTTCTTTACAACACAGATGGGTAAAGGTGTTGTAGATGAAAACCACAAACTTTGCCTAAGTACAGCAGCACTTTCAAAAGATGACTTTATCCATTGTGCAATTGAAAGAGCAGATCTGATTATCAATGTTGGACACGATGTAATTGAGAAGCCTCCATTTTTTATGGAAAATGATAAAAATGCAACAAAAGTTATCCATGTAAACTTTTTCCCTTCAGAAGTTGATGATACATATTTCCCTCAGCTTGATGTTGTTGGAGATATTGCTTCTAGCATTGAAGCACTAACAAAAGCTGTTTCTGTACAAGAACATTGGGATTTTGACTACTATAAAAGAATGGCTGCTGAGATTAAAACCCATCTTAGCAAATATTTTGGTGAGACAAAGTTTCCAGTTCTTCCTCAAAGAGTAGTAAGAACAATTAGACAAACTTTAGAAGAAGAAGATATCTTAACACTTGATAACGGTGTATATAAGATCTGGTTCGCAAGAAACTATAGATGTGCAAGACCAAATACGCTTCTTCTTGATAACGCATTAGCAACAATGGGAGCAGGGCTTCCTTCTGCAATTGCGGCTAAGATGGTAAATCCAGATAAAAAAGTTGTCTCTGTTTGTGGAGATGGTGGGTTTATGATGAACTCCCAAGAGATAGAGACAGCAGTTAGATTGGGAATTGATTTAACTGTAGTTATCTTAAATGATAATGCCTATGGAATGATCAAATGGAAACAAGCTGGAATGGGCTTTAAAGATTACGGCCTAGATCTTGGAAATCCAGATTTCAAAAAGTATGCAAAAAGTTATGGTGCAAAAGGATACAGACCAGAATCAAGTGAAGAGTTTGCCCAGACTTTAGAGAAGTGTGTAAATTCAAAAGGTGTTCATGTGATTGATTTAGCAGTTGACTATTCTTTAAATCATAAGATCTTAAATGAACTATTAGCTGAGAAAAAATGTTTACTATAAACTAAAAAGGAGAGACTATGAGTGTGAAAGAAGTAAGATCCCCATTTAATGATAAGGTTGTAGGAGAGGTTAAATTCTCTACTTATGAAGAAGTTGAATCAGCAATTGATTTAGCTTATGAAAAGTTTCTAGATGTTGATAACTGGCTTCCAAAGTACAAAAGAGTTGAGATCTTAGAAAAAGCTATGGAGATTATCTCTAATGACATAGAAGGTTTAACAAATCTTTGTGCCAGTGAAGGTGGAAAACCTTATATAGACT
>JAOXRY010000097.1 GCA_025800305.1 Campylobacterales bacterium
AAATAGTAAAAACATCAATGTTGCTAAAAAGGATAGTCCTGTATTATGAAGGGGTAGTAAAAAACCCATTGCAACTAGTATGTGCTGTTGATAAGAAGATATATTATCTCTAGTAAAGTATTTGTTCAATTTTTCCATCCAACTTTTTTATGTTTTTGTTCCAGTCTGTCTGTTTAATAAATTCTACACCACTTGTTGTAATTCTTGAAATCTTATCTAAATTTTCTATCGTTTCCAAAAAGGCTTTTACAAATTTCATTGGCTGGTTGTCTTCTAAAACAATTGCTGTTTTTTCATTTACGCAAAAATCAAGAACTCCTCCACTATCTGCGGCTATGACAAATGCCCCACATGCCATTGCTTCTGCTGGAGGAAGGCCAAATCCCTCTTTTTCACTAGTGTGAAAGAAGAAAGTGTGGTAATTGTATATATCCCTCAGTTCATCATTTGAAGGCTCTTTGACAAAGTTAATCCAATTAGGGAGATCCTTTGGCCTGTCATAAACACTAAAAAGTGTAGCTTGAAGATTTTCACACTTCTCTTTGATTTTTATTATTGAGTCAATACCCTTATCACTCCCTTTGTCTTTTGCTTTGTGATACATCATAGAAATTGAGTGTAATGGCTTCTCTTTTAGAAGATTTTCTACAAAAAATACATTATGATTTATTGGGTTAGAAAGGTAAAGAAAAACTTTTTTGTTATGTTCTTCTAAAATACCCTTTAACCACTTGGATATTACTATATTATGAAAGTTATTAAAACTATAGCTCTCTAGAAGCTTTTTTTCTCCTACCGCCCAGTCTTCATAGTGTTGTATTAGATAAAGTACATCTTTTTTAATATTTAGACTATTAATATAATAAGCTGTTTCTACAGAGGAAGCAAAAAGCAAATCATACTCCTCAACCATTTTACTATCTAATAGTAGGATATGACTTATCTCCTGCTTTTCAAAGTCAAACCACCTATAAAAATCTAGTCGCACTGTTTTGTATCTGAGAAATTTTTTTAGTTTTTTAAAACTTCCTATTTTTTTTTCTAAAGGATTTTCTAATAAGTACCCTATATCTACCTTGTACTTTATGCTTAGTCTTTTTGCATATTCATAGACTATCTTATAGCCTCCTATAGGGACTGAGGATGGACCCGGAAGAATAAAAAGGATTCTTTTCAAAATTTAGTTATACTTTTCCAAATACCACTCAATAGTCTTAACAATCCCAGACTCAAAGTTCTCATCAGCTTTCCAACCAAGTTCATTTTCAATCTTAGAAGCATCTATAGCGTACCTTCTATCATGCCCTGCTCTATCTTTTACATAAGTGATCTGCTCTTTATAGCTTTTAGAAGATGGTTTTAGTTCATCTAGAATTTCACAGACTTTATTTACAATATAGTTATTATCTCTCTCATTTCTTCCACCAATATTATAAGTTTCTCCACCTTTGCCTTTGAAATAAGAGAGACTAATACCTGTACAGTGATCTAACACATATAGCCAATCCCTAACATTCTTCCCATCGCCATAGATAGGGATATTATTACCTTCTATTGCATTTCTTATAATTGTTGGAATTAGTTTTTCATTATGCTGTTTTGGACCATAATTATTAGAGCAGTTTGTAATGACAGTATTTAATCCATATGTATGAAAATAACTTCTAACAATCATGTCAGATCCAGCCTTGCTAGCACTATATGGAGAGTTTGGTGCATATGGTGTTTTCTCTGTAAACAAATCATTTGGATCATCACTGAGTGTTCCATAGACTTCATCTGTTGATACATGATGAAATCTACAACCTTTATACTCTTTTTTATACCTAAAAGGCTCATCCATCCAATAGTTTTTAGCTATATCGACAAGAGTAAAAGTACCATTTACATTTGTTTTAACAAAAACTTCTGGCCCACTTATTGAATTGTCGACATGACTCTCTGCTGCAAAATGGATAACACCTCTAATATCATACTTTTTAAAAAGTGACTCTACCAGCTCTCTATCACAGATATCACCTTTTTCAAAAATATATCTTTCACTTTCTTCAACTTCTTTTAGATTTTCTAAGTTCCCTGCATAAGTTAGAAGATCTAAGTTAATAATTCTTACATCATTATTTTTTTTTAAAAAATATGGAACAAAATTTGAACCTATAAACCCTGCTCCACCTGTTATTAATACACTTGTCACTTTATTTCTCCTAATTTTATTAAGCACTCTTTTAAACTATCCCTCCAATAGGGTATCTCAATATTAAAATCTTTTTTTATTTTACTTTTATTCAGTAAAGAGTAGCTTGGTCTTTTTGCTGGGGTTGGGTACTCTTTTGTTTCCAATGGTTTTACATTACAACTAATGTTACTTAATTCAAATATAGCTTTTGCAAAATCATACCAGCTACATACCCCCTCATTGGAATAGTGGTACACTTCAGTTTTTTCATTTCTTATACTGTCTAAATTATCCAATATTATCTTTGCAAGATCTTTAGCATAGGTTGGTGTACCAACTTGATCAAATATAATCCCTAACTCATCTCTCTCTTTTCCAAGTTTTAACATGGTCTTTAAAAAATTTTTCCCAAACTCACTATAAACCCAAGAGGTTCTGATCACTGTACCGTGGTTTAGATCTTTTAGGGCATTTTCTCCATCCAGTTTTGTTTTTCCATAGACACTTTGAGGTTTTGTTAGATTTTCTTCTCTGTAAGGTTCGTAATTTGTTCCATCGAAAATATAGTCTGTTGAAATATGTATTAATTTTATATTTTTTTCTTTACAAATTTTTCCAAGATTTCTTACTGATAGATGGTTTATGAGATCTGCTTTTTCTTTTTCTGATTCTGCTCTATCCACAGCAGTGTAAGCGGCACAATTAATAACATGTGTGATCTGACTTTTCTCAAAAAAATGTTTTACTTGATTTTCATTGGAAACATCCAACTCTTTTCTATCTGTAAATACAAATTCATATGGATAATTTTTTGCTAGAGATCTGATTTCACTTCCAAGCTGACCACTTGAGCCTGTAATTAAAACTTTACTAATAATAATTTACACCATATTCAAATAGATCATCAGTCTCTGAAAATTTAGGTTGGATTTTATCTTTTGCTGAGAGTTTTAGCTGTGAATGAGAAAGTATCCAGTCTATATCTAACTCTTTATCATCGAAAGCTATTCCTCTATCATTCTCAGGACTATAATAGTTATCTACTTTATATGCAAAAACTGTATCATCTTCTAAAACAACAAATCCATGGGCAAACCCTCTTGGAACTAAAAGTTGTCTTTTATTTTCACTGCTAAGTTCAACTGCTACAGATTTTCCAAAAGTTGGAGATCCTTTTCTGATATCTACTGCAACATCTAATACTTTTCCTTGAATTACTCTCACTAATTTTGTTTGTGCAGCTTGGGATAATTGATAATGAAGTCCTCGAAGAACTCCTTTTGATGATTTTGATTCATTATCTTGGCAAAAATCCACCTTAAACCCTAAAAATTTCTCAAGTTTATCTTGCCTAAACGTCTCTACAAAATATCCTCTATCATCTCCATGAACTGTTGGCTCAACAACAACTACATCTGGAATTTCAGTCCTAATAAAATTCACTATTTAATTCCCCGACCTTGTTCTGCTCTGGTAATGAGGTACTGCCCATATTGATTTTTCTTTAAAGGTTCTGCTAGTTCTAATAGTTTCTCTTTTGTAATGTAACCCATTTCATATGCAATCTCTTCTAAACAAGCAACCTTTAAACTTTGTCTATTCTCTATAGTTTGAATAAATTGACTTGCTTCTAATAAAGATTCATGAGTTCCTGTATCAAGCCAGGCATAACCTCTTCCCATTGTTTCAACTTTTAGATTTTCTTCTTCTAGGTAGGTTTGATTCACTGTTGTTATTTCCAACTCGCCTCTATCACTAGGTTTTACATTTTTAGCAATTTCTACCACAGAATTTGGGTAAAAATAAAGTCCTACAACAGCATAGTTAGATTTTGGTTCTTTTGGTTTCTCCTCAATAGAAGTTACATTACCTGACTCATCAAACTCTGCTACTCCATATCTTTCTGGATCTTTCACATAGTAACCAAAAACTGTAGCTTTATTTTCTTCTTTTACATTTTTAACAGATTTTTCAAGAAGCTTTGTTAAACCGTGACCATAAAAAATATTATCACCAAGAACTAAACAGACATCATCATCTCCAATAAACTCTTCACCTAAAATAAAAGCTTGTGCTAACCCATCTGGACTTGGCTGAACTTTATATTGAAATCTCATTCCTAAATCAGTTCCATCTCCTAATAGCTCTTCAAACCTTGGAAGATCTTTTTGTGTTGAGATTATTAAAACTTCTTTTATTCCAGCAAGCATTAAAACTGAAAGTGGATAATAGATCATAGGCTTATCATAAATTGGAACTAGCTGTTTGGATACACCCTTTGTTATTGGATAAAGTCTTGTTCCACTTCCTCCTGCTAGGATAATTCCCTTCACATTTACTCCTTAACTATCACTATTAAAAACATCTCTTGTATAAACTTTTTCTCTTACATCAGAAAGAGCTTCATCTTGTCTATTGGCAATTATCACTTCTGATACTTTTTTAAACTTATCTAGATCTTTAATTACCTTCATTTCTTCAAAACCATCTTCTTTAACAACTGGTTCATAAACAACAACCTCTACTCCACTATTTTGTAGTTTCTCCATTACCCCTTGGATTGCTGAGCTTCTAAAGTTGTCACTTCCTGTCTTCATAATGAGTCTATAGACCCCAACTGTTTTTGGATTTGATTTTAAAATCTGACTTGCGATAAACTCTTTTCTTGTCTCATTAGCATCAACAATTGCATCGATAAGATTATTTGGAACATCTAAAAAATTTGCTTTTAATTGCTTGGTATCTTTTGGAAAGCAGTATCCTCCATACCCAAAGCTTGGATTGTTATAGTGGGTGCCAATCCTTGGATCTAATCCAACACCATCAATAATATCTTTTGTATTTAGCTCATGCTTTTCACAGTAAGAGTCTAGCTCATTAAAGTATGAAACTCGCATAGCAAGATATGTGTTTGAAAAAAGTTTAATCGCTTCAGCTTCTGTCGAGTCTGTATAAAGAACAGAAACATTCTTTTTTAATGCTCCACGTTCTAACAATCCTGCAAACATTACTGCTCTATCTGATTTTTCTCCTACAATAATTCTACTTGGATATAAATTATCATGAAGTGCACTACCTTCTCTTAAAAACTCTGGAGAGAAAATGATATTTTCTGTGTTAAATTTTTCTCTTATACTTTTTGTATAACCTACTGGTATTGTTGATTTTATTACCATTGTTGTTTCTGGATTAATTGCGAGAACATCAGAAATAACATACTCAATTGATTTAGTATTAAAGTAATTAGTATTTTCATCATAATCTGTTGGCGTAGAAATTATTACAAAATCAGCGCCTTTATAAGCTTCTTCTTTATCTAAAGTTGCTCTAAAATTCAAATCTTCTTTTTTTAAATATTCACTAATTTCTTTATCTTCAATAGGCGATACTCTTTTATTTAATAATTCAACTTTTTCAGGAACTATATCTAATGCTACAACCTCATTATGTTGTGCTAATAATATTCCGTTGGATAATCCTACATATCCTGTCCCTGCTATCGCTATCTTCATTTAATTACCTTTCGTACTCTTTTAAAACTTGCAAATTTCGGCTTACCATTTTTCGTTAATTCTTTATATTTAAAAGTAACCATTTCACCTAATTTAGGGGGATTTTTTCTATTTTCTAAAGTAAAACCATTTCCAATATTAAAGATTATACCGTTTTTAAGTCTAACTGTTATGGAACCCATCAGACCTTTAAACTTTCCTTTTCCTTGGTTAATCTTAATTACTGTAGCTTCATCATCATGAAAAGTCTTTACTTTTAATATTTGCACACTTCTTCCTGACTTGTAAAAGCTATTGGAATCTCGAATAATTACTCCTTCACCACCTAATTTTTCTATGTTTTTCAAAAAACTATTTAAGTGGGATTTACTATTACAAGGAGTTTGTTCAATGACTTTCATATATTGAGAAGGATTATTCTTTAGCCAAATCTTTACTCTTTTTATTCTTTGTTGAAAAGTAGACTCTTTTTCGATAACATCAAAGACATTAAGAGAGAGTTCTTTCCATTTTATCTTTTCTTTTTTTCTATTAACTATAGAAATAATATTCTCAAAATCTCCCCTTTTTGTCCAAAGCTCACCTTCAATTGAAAAAGGAGGAAAATTTTTTATAAACCATTTAGGAGGGTTTAAATCTTTTCCCGATTTACTAAGAAGAGTTTTTCCATTCCAAACTCCTCTAACACCATCAAGCTTCTCACTCATCAACCACCCAGTGATATTTTGTTCATGATAATTTTTTGCTAACATCAGTCCTTGAGATAAAAGAGTTCCTGTGAAAAAAATAAATAAACAGATCTTTTTTATCAATTAAAGCCTACCGTCAGCCTTATCTAAGATATTTTTAATATCATAAACAACTTGATTTTCACTTGTATTGATATTTAATTCTTTAAACTGATCATGTGCAACAGCAAGTACGACTGTATCATAATTTTTAATGTTGATTTTTGAATGTTGAATCAGATCTAGATTATATTCATGTTTCACTTCTTCTGCATTAGCCCAAGAATCATACACATCAACATTACATCCAAAGTCTTGAAGTTCTTCAACCACATCAATTACTCTAGAGTTTCTAATATCTGGACAGTTCTCTTTAAAGGTAATTCCAAGTACAAGTACTTTAGATCCTTCTATGGTATGACCTTTTTTAATCATCAGCTTAATAACTTTATTAGCTACAAACTGACCCATTCCATCATTGATCCTTCTTCCTCCTAAAATTACTTGTGGATAATATCCTAAAGACTCAGCCTTATATGTAAGATAGTATGGATCTACACCAATACAATGTCCTCCAACAAGCCCTGGCTTAAATGGCAAGAAGTTCCATTTTGTTCCTGCTGCTTTTAAAACTTCATTTGTATCAATATCCATCTTTTCAAATATCATTGCTAATTCATTAACAAAAGCAATGTTTATATCTCTTTGAGAATTTTCTATTACTTTTGCTGCTTCTGCTACTTTGATGTTTGATGCTAGATAAGTACCCGCTGTAATTATTGAAGAATAAAGGTCATCTACTTCTTTTGCTATTTCTAGTGTTGAACCACTAGTCACTTTTAAGATCTTTGTTACTGTGTGTTCTTTATCCCCTGGGTTAATTCTCTCAGGAGAATATCCACAGAAAAAATCTTCATTGTATTTTAGTCCTGATTCTTTTTCTAGAACTGGTACACAATCCTCTTCTGTACACCCTGGATATACTGTGCTTTCATAGATAACTATATCACCTTTTTTTAGAACACTTCCTACACTTTTTGATGCTCCTAGGAGTGGTCTTAAGTCTGGCTTTTTATGTTCATCTATTGGGGTTGGTACTGTTACTATATAAATCTGCGAGTCTTTTATATCATTTAGATCTGTTGAAAAGGTTATTGTACTTTCTTTCAGGGCTTTTTCTTCTACTTCTAATGTAAAGTCTTTTCCCTCTTTTAACTCATCTACTCTTTTTTGGTTGATGTCAAAGCCTACCACCTCGTATTTTTTTGCAAACTCTATTGCTAATGGTAAGCCTACATAACCTAAGCCTATGATTGTTAATTTTTTTCTCAACTTATTTCCAATCACTTCGCTTAAGTTGTTCAATATAGTCAGCAAGATTTCTTTTTGGTTCCCATCCTAAAGCCCTTGTTTTATCACTCACTACACTAGCTATCAAACGATTACCTTTTCTCTCTGGTAACATCTCAATTTTTCCACCATACATTTCTGCAACTTCTTTAATTGTATAGCCTTGAGGATTTCCAATTCCATACTCATCACCTTGACCTTTTTCTCCTATAAGCATCAATGCATCAACTGTATCATCAATATGGGTAAAATTTCTTTTTTGTGTTCCTGGAGAGACAACTGTTAAGATTTCGTTATTCTTCATTTTTTCTTTAAAAAGTGCAATTAACGTAGCATACTTTCCTGTTTGTATCTCTCTTGGACCATAAACATTGTAAAAATAGGTAATAACATAATCAATCCCATACCATACACCATAGTTTTTTACTAGTTGAGTATTTGATGATTTACTCCACGCGTATGGACTGGCATTGGCATTTTCACCTTCATCTCCAAATTTAGTGCTACTACCAGCATAAAGAATTTTACATCCTATTTCTCTTACGAACTCTAAAACTGCAAAAGTTCCATCTTTATTAAACTCCCAAACCTTTTCAATATCATCAAAACTTTGTTCAACTCTTGAATACTCTCCAAGATGATATACAATATCAGGTACAAAAGTTATAAGTTTTGAAATATCTTTTGTATCACCTTTTACATATTGAACATTGTTAACATGATTAGCTTCACTTCCAGTAAAGTAGTTATCTAAAGAGTAAACTTCATTATTTTCATTACTTGCTAATCTTTCACAAAGATGACTCCCTACAAAACCTGCTCCGCCTGTTACTAAAATTTTCTTTTTGGACATTCCTATCTACCTTCTATATTAAATAAACTATTCACAAGGTTTAGCTTCAATATTATCTTTTATCTTTTGAAAGATTTTTCCAGCTATCCCTTTTACTTTCATAATATGTTCAATCTTTTTAAAACAACCATTCTTTTCTCGGTAAGCAATAATTCTCTCTGCTTTTTTATCGCCTATATATTTTAATTGAACTAATTCCTGTTTTTCACCGTGATTTATATCTATTTTTCCAAATAAAAAAGAGACAAAAATCGTCATTCCTATAAGAAACTTCACACTTAAACCTTCAATAAAATTTTAAATTTTAAAAAAATCCCTATACCAATCTATAAAGTTATCAATTCCCTTCTTTACAGGGGTTGATGGTTTATAATCCAAATCTTCAACTAAGTCTATCACATCTGCATATGTTGCAGGAACATCACCAGCTTGAATAGGCATCATATTTTTAGGGATTTCTCTACCTATTTTATTTTCTATTGCGGTTATAAAATCCATCAGTTTTACTGGATTATTATTTCCAATATTATAAACTTTATAAGGAGCAGAAGATGTTGATGTTCTTCTATTTTTACCATCCCAGCTTTCATCTTTTTTAGCTGGATTATCAATCACTCTAATGACACCTTCAACAATGTCATCGATGTAAGTAAAATCTCTTAACATCTCTCCATTATTAAAAACATCTATTGTATTTCCTTCTAATGCAGCTTTTGTAAAAAGAAAAAGTGCCATATCAGGTCTTCCCCATGGCCCATAAACTGTAAAAAACCTAAGTCCTGTTGTGCTGATTCCATAAAGATGACTATAAGTATGTGCCATAAGCTCATTGGATTTTTTTGAAGCTGCATAAAGTGAAATTGGATGGTCTACACTATGTTCTGTACTAAAAGGCAACTCTTCATTCAGTCCATATACTGAAGAAGATGAAGCATAAGACAGATTATTCACATTATTATGTCTACAAGCTTCTAAAATATTCATAAAACCTATAATATTACTTCCCATATAGGCATCAGGATTAGTTAAAGAGTACCTCACTCCTGCTTGGGCAGCTAGGTTACAAACAGCATCAAACTTTTCTTCTTCAAAAAGATCCATCATCGCTTCTTTGTCTTCTAGATTTAACTTTATAAATTTATATTTAGAATGATTTTTAGATGCCAAAAGTTCTCCATAGGGGATATTTTCACCATCTTCAAGAGAGTCAATTATTCCACCTCGTTGAAGTCTTCCATACTTCACATTTTGATCGTAATAGTCATTAATGTTATCTAAACCAACTACTTCATCACCTCTTGCTAAAAGTTTTTCTGCAAGATGTGCACCGATAAACCCTGCTGTTCCAGTTACAAGTATTTTCAAATTACGCTACTTCCACACTTTGTATATTATTTATAATCTCATTCTTAAAGTTTTCATTGACTCTAAACTTCGAACTAATAAGTACCTCATTAAGTTTAGATCTTAATGTTAATTTCAATGGGGCTGTTCCATTATGTTCTTTAGCTAAAGAGGATATTTTATCCAAAACGTCTTTATCATTTTCGATATTGACAATTACATTAACAGGATCTAATACCTTTGGAGCTTCAACCTTAACTTTTGTTTTCTCTTTTTTAGCTTCTTCCAGATCTAGAATTTTTCTGATATTAAATCTTGTAAATTGATCAACTTTACTGATTGAACACTTAATTACAATAGGTCTTTCTACGTCAAGTCTTTGGATTTTATCCATATCTTTTTGAAAAACCATCAGCTCAATATTTCCATGAAAATCCATTAATGAAGCTAAGTAAAACTTATTTCCTTTTTTAGAAAACTTCTCTTTTACCTCTTCAATTTTCCCAACAAACATAGCTTCAGATCCATCAGCTAAGTTTTCTATTTCACTAGAAAGGGTATAGTCTACCTCATCAATTTCTGCTTTAAAATCATCAAGAGGATGTCCGCTTACATAAAGTCCCAATGTTTCTTTTTCAAATCCAAGAATCTCTTTTAGAGAGAACTCTTCACTATCTATAAGCTCCAGCGAAACAGCTGTCATTGAGTCATCTTCACCAAAAAGGGAATTTACTGCATCTTTTTTAATTCTTCCTACATTACCAGCGGCTTCAACAATCTCTTCTTGCTGATTGAAAAGTGCCTTTCTTGAAAAGCCAAATTTATCAAACGCTCCTGATTTTGTAAAACTATCATAGGCTTTTTTGTTGACCTTACTAGAATCGATTCTTGAAATAAAGTTATTGATATCTGTAAAGTCTCCATCTTTTCTAACCTCTAAAATTGAGTCGATAGCTGAGTCTCCAACTCCTTTTACAGCTCCAAGCCCAAATAAAATCCCTTGTTTTCCATCTTCATATATTGGTGTAAACTCTTTATCAGATCTATTAATATCAGGAGCAAGAAACTCAATTTTCATTCTTTTGATTTCATCGATATAGGAAACAACTTTATCAGTATTATCTTTCTCACTGGTAAGTAGTGCTGCCATAAATTCAGCTGGATAGTAAGCTTTTAGATAGGTTGTTTGATATGTAATCATCGCATATGCAGCAGAGTGAGATTTATTAAAACCATATCCTGCGAATTTTTCAATTAAGTTAAAAAGCTCTCTACAATGGTCATAGTTGTACCCTTGCTCTACTCCACCTTGGGCAAACTCTTCTCCATACTTTTCCATCTCATCTTTTTTCTTCTTACCCATAGCACGACGGACAATATCCGCTTTTCCAAGGCTAAATCCACCGATTGTCTGTACAATCTGCATAACTTGCTCTTGGTAAACAATAATTCCGTAAGTAGGTTCAAGAATTGGTTTCAGTGGCTTTGTAAACTCGTCATAAAAATAATCAATCTCTTGTCTTCCATGCTTTCTTTCAATAAAGTCATCAAGCATCCCAGACTCCATCGGTCCTGGTCTATAAAGGGCAAGAACGGCGATGAGATCTTCAAAAGTTGTTGCTTTTAACTTTGCGTTTAGTTGTTGCATTCCCGAGGATTCAATCTGGAATAAGCCCAATGTATGACCAGATTGGATAGTTTCAAAAACCTTCTTATCATCCATTTCCATAACATCAAAATCAATCCATTTTCCAGTTGATTTTTCAATAAGCTTTAGAGCATTATAGATAACTGTTAGAGTTTTTAAACCAAGGAAGTCAAACTTAATTAAATCAACATCTTCAAGAAACCTTCCATCGTATTGAGTAACAATATCATCAGTTCCACTTGGTCTATAAAGTGGTGTCTTATTCCAAAGTTCATCATTGGAAATTACAAGACCTGCGGCGTGGGTTCCTGCATTTCTTTTTAATCCTTCAAGTTGAGTTGCAAACTCCCAAACTCTTTTAGCTGTAGCATCACTTTCAATAAGCTCTTTGATTTTTGGTTCTTTCTCAAAAGACTTTGTAAGATTAATTCCCAACTCATCAGGAATAAGCTTTGCCATTTTGTCAGCGTCAGCATATGGAACACCTAAAACTCTGGCAACATCTCTAATGACTCCCTTTGCCAAAAGAGAACCAAAGGTTATTACCTGGGCAACGTTATATCTTCCATACTTTTCAACAACGTAATCGATAATATCCCCTCGTCTTGCTTGACAAAAGTCCATATCAATATCGGGCATCGATATCCTCTCTGGGTTTAGAAACCTCTCAAAAAGTAATCCATACTTCATTGGGTCAATATTGGTAATCTCCAAAGCAAAAGCAACAAGACTTCCTGCAGCAGAACCCCTTCCAGGTCCTACTGGAATGTCCATTCTTTTTGCAGCAATTACAAACTCCCAAACAATAAGCATATATCCTGGGAACTCCATAGAGTTAATAATATCTATCTCAACTTGTAGTCTGTCCCAGTATTCTTGGTGTCTTTCTTTTGGAACAATTTGTAGTCTTTTCTCTAATCCTAACTTACACTCATAAGCAAAAAGAACCTTATCATTTTCCAATGAATTTTCTACATCAGGTTCAGGAAGTAGTAGGCTATGTCCTTCTGCTGTCTGTCTTGTATATTTAAAATTTGGAGGTGTGGGATTTCCTAAATCTAATTTTAAATTACACTTATCTACAATCTCTTGGGTATTATCAATTAGTTCTGGAACATCTGCATATAGTGTTGCTATCTGCTCAGGACTTTTTAAGTAGAACTCCTCAACTGAGTGCTTTAGTCTATTTGGGTCGTCAAACATTGCATTGGTAGAAATACACATAAAAGCCTCGTGGGCTTCTGCATTTTCTTTACTTCCATAGTGGGTATCGTTTGTTGCAACAACTTTAATATCAAGTTCATCTGCTATTTTAAACATAAGATCATCAATACCTCTTTGCTCCATAATCCCATGTCTCATAATCTCTAAATAAAAATCTTCACCAAAAACATCTTTGTACCACTTGGCAGCTTCCACTGCTGCTTCGTAACCTTTTGCACCTAGTTTTTTCTTTCTATCTGTAAAAGTATTTAACTGCCAACTTACTTCACCTTGAAGACAAGCACTTGTACAAACTAAGCCTTCACTATGTTCTGCTAAGATCTTCTTATTGATTCTAGGATAGTAATAAAATCCGTCAATATAACTTTTTGAACTTAGATACATAAGGTTTTTATAACCAATTTCATTTTTAGCAAAAAGGCAAAGGTGAAATCTCTGTTTTGTTGATTTGTCACCTATTTCATCTCTATCATGAAGATAGGCTTCAAGACCTAAAATAGGTTTAATTCCTTCTTTTTCCATAGTTTGATAAAAGTCGATTGCACCAAACATATTTCCATGATCTGTGATAGCAACAGAAGTCATTCCCCTGTCTTTTAAATTCTTTGCAAGATCTTTAATACGATTAGCACCATCTAAAAGTGAGTATTCAGTGTGTAGATGTAGGTGAGTAAAGGGTTTAATAGACATTATAATTTCCAAAAAATATTTTGGAAATTATAACAAAATTACGGTTATTTACCCGACAGTTTTTTAGGCTCTTTTGCTTGTAAAAATTTAATTGCGACAGTTGCAATAATTACATTTAATACACTACCAATAACAAGAGCTGTATAGTTCAGTTCATCAATACTATTTGCTTGATATGCAACAGTCGCTGCTGCGATAACAAGAGTAAGTGGAATCGACTGGGAAAGTGCAAAAAGAACAGTTCCTCTGAAACCAATGCTCTTTACAAAAACCAGTGAACTTAAAAATCTAATTGTCATAGTCAGACCAACAAATAGAAATACAATTGTCCACAGCCCATCCATAAACAGAGTGCTATACTCTATAGTCGTTCCAATATGGATAAAAAATAGTGGGACTAGAAGTCCAAAGCCAAAAGATGAAAGTTTCTCCGGAAGCTCCTTTTTATGCTCAAAAAATGAGCTAATAAGCATACCAGCGGTAAATGCACCAAGAACCAGTTCTAGCTCTAAAATCATCATAAATGAGATCATGATAAAGAAGAATGCAAAAGAGAGCCTGAGATCTTGACCTTTATTATCTGAGTAAGGCATAAGCCAAGTTTTAAGCTCTGGAAACCACCAAAACACAACTCTAAAAACATAAAAAAGAATAACAATTAATACAAGTGTTGCCGCCAATGAAAGCATAATAAACAAAAACTCTGATGAAAAACCGTGAAGCATAATACCTGCTGCAAATGTAAGGACGATGATACTTAAGATCTCCCCCATAACTCCCAGTTTCAATGAAAGATCTAGCCAAGGAAGATCTTTATCATAATCTTTTGTAAGTGTCATTACAATACCGATGGCAATCAGTGGTAGAACAACCATATAAAAATGTGAAAGTCCTAAAATAAAAACAAAGATAACAGAGAACAGATAGATTAAAAAGTGGTAAGCATACCCTCTATTGATAATCTCTTTTGGAATTGTTGCTAAATGCTTTAGATTTATCTCAAGACCAGCTAGGAACATCAAATATAAAAATCCAACTTCCGCAAGAACATCAAAAAGCCCATTTTCATGTATAAGCCCTAAAAATCCAACAATCGCCCCTGCTAAGATCTCAACAACAGCAATAGGAAGCCTAGTTAATTTGGCAAAAAAAGGTGTAAATATTAACAATAATGAAAGGATTATTATTAATAGAATATTATCCAAGAATAAAACCTGCTTTCTCTAATTCTTCCTTATCTTTTGAAATCACTTCACCTTTTGTAGTAAGGTAATTTCCAATAACAATTGCATTAGCACCAGCGTCAAAAATTTCAAGCCATCTCTCTTTAAAAGTCACTTCTCTTCCACCAGCAACCATAATTCTTTTTTCTGGAAAGATAGATCTTGCATATTCTATAACTTTCAAAGCCTCATCAGGATCTATTTTATCTTGAGTTAGAGCTAATTCAGCATTTGGATGGAAAAAATTCAGAGGAATTGTGTCAGGCTGTAAAAGTGCTAGTTGATCAAAAAATTTCTTTCTCTCATCTTCACTTTCACCCATACCGAAGATCCCGCCACTAACTAGTTTAAGACCAACCTCTTTCACATTCTTACAAGTTTGAAATCTCTCTTCCCAATCATGGGTTGTACAGATAGTTTCATAAAAATCTTTTTCTGTTTCAAGATTGTGATTGTAGTTGTCTATTCCATTATCTTTCAAATACTGCAAGTCTTCAACACTTGCAAGACCATTACAGCCAATCAGCTTCAACCCACTAACCTCTGCTTTAACAACCTTTGCATTCTGTGCAACATACTCTCTTTTTTTCTTATCAAGTCCAACTCCAGAAGTCACTAGACAAAAACCATAAGCTCCATTTTTCTTGGCAGTTTTTGCTTCTTCTATAATCTCTTCTGTTGGTTTAGTTTTATATTTTTCAATTTGTGTATTATGGTAAACAGACTGTGTACAAAACTTACAATCTTCTGAACAGTTTCCACTGGAAATATTACAAATTGAACAAAGAAAAACTCTTTTACTCATTCCTTAAACTCCGTTATAATTTTCAAAATAATAGTTATCCTGCATTTTTAAATTCATCTTTATACTCAGGATTTTGTGATTTCAGCTCTCTAAACATCTCTCCTCTTAACTCATCACTCATGTGAGAGTGACCACTTAAGGTAAAAATCATTTCTAACATATGTTTTCCCTGCTTACTTGTTTGTTCATTTTCCTTTGGTGGCAAAGGATGATACTCAACAAATGAGTGAATAATAATCGCTAATTTATCTTCAGTTGTATTCTTATCTTTATACATCTGTTCAATTTGATCCAATGTATAAAAAGGAGGCTTTTTCTTTTTTGGTTTCTCCTCAGGAATAAAAGCCATGATAATCATCCCTACTATACTCATAAAAACAGCAAAAATGGAGATTACCCATAAAAGAAAAAGAACAGTTTTTATAAGAATTAGATTGTCCATAGATTAGCTATTTAAAGCATCCTCTATTGAAAATCTTAGATCTACATCTAGATCTGCATTTTTTAACATCCAATCAAGATATCCTGGATCTGAACTGGCAACATCTTTTATTGACTGTCCTTTATACTTTCCAAATCTAAACTTCTTAATTACAATTGGTTGCTGTGTAAGTTCAACGAGTTTTTCTATCTTATTTGTTTCATCACCTAATGCTTTTATTAAATAGCTCATAAGAAAATTAAGAACTATAACATCACCTAGTGCATCATGAGCTTTTACTTCAGCTCCAAGTTTTGCTGCAAACTCACCCTCTTCTTTATAAAATCCAAGAGCATATCGTAAATATTGAAGAGCATGACTATCAAGATCTGGTTCAAGATGTCTAATACATCTGTATGTATCAATAAGAGGGGCATTAAGAATAAATCCCTCTTTTTCCAGCATATCTAAATCAAACTTTGCATTGTGGATAACTAAAACACTATTTTCGTTATTCAGCTCATCTAGTTTTTTGGCACTGTCTATATCATTATATTCTGGCTTATCAGCTACCATCTCATTGGTAATATGATTTACTGCCATTGCTCCAAATTTAATTGGAAGTGGAGGCTTGCAAAAATCCATGAAATATTCAACATCTTGCTTTGTTTTTGTAATAAAAGCAAGTTGGCAGATTCTATCTTCGTCTGCTGCTCCTGTTGTTTCAGTATCTAGAAGAACAAACGTCATGATAGCTCCATCATTCTTTCAAGAGCGATTCTTGCCCATTTTACTGTTTCGTCATCTACAATAACCTCATTGATAGGTTTTTCATCTTCGATACTTTTTAAAACGGCATAAAGCTCTTCTAAAGTTGTCTCATTCATTGTTGGACACTCTGGTTTAGTAGAGGAAAGAACATAAGTATTTTTCTCTCTTAATCTATTAACAAGATTAAACTCTGTTCCAATTGCTAATTTTTGATTAATTGGTTGCTCTTTCACCCATTTAATAATCTGAGAAGTAGATCCAGTAAAATCTGCCTTTGCAACCACAGAAGGATCACACTCTGGATGAACAGCAACTAAAATATCTGGGTATTTCTCTTTGTAAAAATCAATATCACTAGGAACAAATAGCTGGTGTACAGAACAAAATCCGTTATAACAGATAATATCAGCGTCAGCAATATTCTTATCAATCCCAATTACAGCAGACTTTAATCCCATATCATTGGCGATATTTTGTCCTAAACATCTATCAGGAATAAAGAAGATCTTCTTTCCCTCTTTTAAAGCTGTTTCAATAATCATCTTTGCATTGGAGCTTGTACAAACAAGCCCTCCCATTTTCCCGACTTCTGCTTTTACTGCTGCTGATGAGTTGATATAAGTGATTGGTAAAATATTCTCATTAGGAATACCCGAATCATTCATGATTTTTACACTTTCTTCATAAGCCTCAACCTCAATCATCTTTGCCATAGAACAACAGGCAATCTTTGGCATTAAAACTCTTTTTTCAGGAGAAAGAACTTTTACACTTTGCCCCATAAAACCAACACCACAAAAAACAAGATACTTACTATCATCAGCCTTAGCCTTTTTAGCAAGTTCTAAACTATCTCCTGTGATATCACCAAATTCATAGACTTCATCTTGCTGATAAAAGTGGGCAACTACAGTTACGTCTAATTGGTTTTTTAATCTTTTTATTTCGTTTTTTAATTCTTCTTTTGTCATATATTTCTCTTTAATTTTCTAGGAACACTATTTTAGCTAAAAAGTTTTACAGTTAAATACCATACAACCTATAAACTTCTAATTTTAGAGATCTCATCACGAAGCCTAGCTGCCTCTTCAAAATCTAGCTGTTTTGCTGCACCTTGCATCTTCACTGTCAACTCTTTTATCAGATCTTTTTTAGCTTCTGGTGGCATCTTATTAAGCTTCTCTTTTTTCTGTCTTAGAAGTTCTGCTGGATCTTCGTTTCTTAAAGTCTCATCAATTTTTCTTGCAACACTTTTTGGAGTGATTCCGTGTTCTTTATTGTACTGTTCTTGTTTTTCTCTTCTATCGTTACTTGTTCCAATTGCTCTCTCTAATGAACCTGTCATCTTATCAGCAAAGATTAGAACCCTACCATTTACATTTCTAGCAGCTCTTCCCATTGTTTGAATCAAAGCTGTTTCAGATCTTAAAAAACCTTCTTTATCTGCGTCAAGAATGGCAACTAAGGCAACTTCTGGAAGATCTAATCCTTCTCTTAAAAGGTTGATTCCAATAAGCATATCAAACTCACCAGTTCTTAGCCCTCTAATAATCTCATTTCTCTCAATTGCGTCGATGTCAGAATGAAGATACTTTACTTTCATTCCAAGACTTAGATAGTATTTTTGAAGTTCTTCACTCATCTTTTTTGTAAGAGTTGTTACAAGAACTCTATCTCCAGCTTCAATTACTTTTTTTGCTTCATCAAAAAGTTTTTGTACTTGGTTTTCTATTGGAAAGATCTCAATTGTTGGATCTAAAAGTCCTGTTGGTCTTACGATCTGTTCTGCAATTACTTTGGAATTTTCCATCTCAAAATCATTTGGAGTTGCTGAAACAAAAAGGAATTTATCTGTAATATTTAGATACTCATCAATCATTAAAGGTCGATTATCCAAAGCACTTGGAAGTCTAAATCCATACTCAACAAGAACCTCTTTTCTTGAACGGTCTCCTGCGTACATTCCTCTAAACTGAGAAAGAGAAACATGAGATTCATCAACAATGACTAAGAAATCTTTATCATCTTTCATTTTGAAATAATCTAAAAGAGAATAAGGAGTTTCCCCTGGTTTTTTCCCTGCTAAATATCTAGAGTAGTTCTCAATTCCTTTACAGCTGCCTGTTGCTCTTAGCATTTCTAGATCAAATTCAATTCTCTGTTTTAATCTTGCTGCTTCCACAAGCTGATTATTACTTTCATAAAAAGCTAATCTCTCATCCAGTTCTTCTTCAATCTGATTACAGATCTTCCCCATCTTCTCTGTTTCAACAACAAAGTTATTGGCAGCATAAATTGTAATTTCTTCTGGTTTATCTAAGATCTCCCCTGTAAGATAATCAAAAATCACAATTCTCTCTATCTCATCACCAAAGAACTCAACTCTTACAGCTTTATCTTCCCAGTAAGCAGGAAAGATCTCAACAACCTCTCCTTTTACTCTGATATCTCCACGATCAAAAAACTTATCGTTTCTTTTGTACCCCATATCAACAAGTCTTAAAAGATACTCTCTTTGATTTATCTCATCACCAACACCAATTTTGCTGATCATCTTTTTGAATTCAACAGGGTTACCAAGACCGTAATTTGCAGAAACAGAAGCGATAATAATTACATCGTCATAATCAAGTAGCGAAGCAGTAGCGGAAAGTCTTAATCTTTCTAGTTCATCATTAATAGAAGAATCTTTTTCAATAAACAGATCTTGCCTTGGAATATAGGCTTCTGGCTGATAATAGTCATAATAAGAGATAAAGTATTCAACATGATTATTTGGAAAAAATTGTTTAAACTCGTGGTAGAGCTGGGCTGCTAGAGTTTTGTTATGTGTCATAATAATTGTTGGGATCTGTAGTTTTTGAATTACATTTGCCATGGTAAAAGTCTTACCACTTCCTGTAACTCCTAAAAGAGTTTGAAACTTGTTTCCTTTTTCAATAGAATCTACAAGATCTTCGATAGCCTGAGGTTGGTCTCCCATTGGAGCGAATTCACTGTTTAGTTGAAATTTCAAATTTTCTCCTTAGTGACAGTTTAGTAATGTCATTGATGGATTCATAATAAATCCATAACTTTTAAAAAGTGTATATATCCCATAAGCAATAACAGCTATTGAAGCGATTTTAATCATCAGATCTCTAAAGCTTTGTTGTTTTAAAAATCCAACAAAATACCCTAAAGAAAACATAGCTGGTAGTGTAGATAACCCAAAAACAGCCATTACCAATCCACCAAGAAAAGGATCTGCTGTACTAGCTGCGGTAATAGCAAAAAAATAGACAAATCCACATGGCAACAACCCATTCAACATTCCAAGAAGAAAAAAGCTTGGTACTGTTTTGCTTTTTAAAAGATATGTAAAAGTTCTTTTATACCATTGTCGATTTGATACGCTATGTTCAATCAATGTTAAAAATTGAAACTTACCAATTAAAGAAAGTCCTGCTAAAACCATAAAAGTACCTGCAATAAAATATAAAATTCCGTTGGTCACATTGTTAAAAGCCACAATGCTCCCTAAATATCCAAAAAAAACTCCTAATGCTACATATGTAGTTATCCTTCCAAAGGAGTAACTAAGATGAGATAAAATCTGTGTTAATTTTTGATTTGTGTTATCAACTTTTGAAGCAGAATATGCAATAACAATCCCACCACACATTCCAATACAGTGACCAAAGCTTCCCAAAAAAGCGATTGTAACTATTGTAGTAAAATCAACTATTGCCAAGTAGTCTCTTTTTTATTTGTGGGTTAGTTAGGTTCTCACCTCTAAACATTCTTAGCTTCATAGTTTCGTAATCAATAAATTTTTCTTCTCTTTGTTCATAAGCACCAAAACCATACTTCATAGGAGTTTCATCAGTTAAACTAAACCATGTGTCTTCTGCTTTTATATACCTGTTTGTATCCATTGTATAAAACCAGATTGTCGGATTTTTAATCTCTGTTTTTTTCAAAAACATTGGAAGACTTCCTGGATCATGGAAAAACCATGTTTTGCCATCTTCTGAAATAAGCTGTGCTGAAAACTTAAGTCCACTTACTGTCATTCCACAGTCAGCATCTTTAGTTGTTTTAAAATCAAAAGTCAATGGTTTTTTATTAAAGTTTCCCTCTTTAACAAGGGTCTGTGTTTCACATCCGTAGAAAAAAATTAGAATAAATAGTATAGGAATTTTTTTAATAGCCACTTCCTTTAGAAAAAGTAAACTCTGATTATACCATTTAGAAGATATTTTTAGGTTAAGACCATCTAATTAAAGATGGTCTATTTGAAGATTAGAACTCCTAGAATTCTTTTAAATCATCTTCACCTAAAGGAAAGATATCATCACTTTTTGATGATATTGGTTTTGATGCTCTTGGTGCTGGCTTATGTGCCACTTGCTTATGTGGAGTTGGTTTAGGTGGACTCATCTTTCTTGGTGCTGAAGACGAAGAAGCAGATGTTGCTCCGTCAACATGAATTCCAACTACATCAGCTAAATTATTAATGCTATCCATCATTGATACAGATTGTGCTGATAACTCTTCTGCTGCAGCCGCTGCTTCTTCGCTTGTTGCTGCATTTTGTTGGGTTACTTCATCAATATTACTCATTGAACTAGCAATTTGAGTCATACCTTCTGCTTGTTCTCTTGAACTAATAGCTATCTCACCAATAAGATCTGAAGTCTTTTTCGCTCTATCTAGAATAATTTGGAAAGATTCATTTGTTGCACTTGCGATCTCACTACCATTCTTTATCTGGTTAATTGCTTCTTCAATAATATCTGTTGTCTCTTTTGCTGCGTTTGCAGATCTTTGTGCTAGATTTTTTACTTCATCAGCAACAACTGCAAAACCTAAGCCATGTTCTCCTGCTCTTGCTGCTTCAACTGCAGCATTAAGTGCTAGAAGGTTTGTTTGGAATGCAATTTCATCGATTGTTTTTACAATTTTTGCAATTTGTTCTGACGCTTCTGTTGTTCTTTCCATGGAAACCATAAGCTCTTGTACTTTTGTATTTCCTTCTTCGGCAGCTTCATTTGCACCTTTTGCCAAAATATCTGCTTCTCTTGCATTTTCACTACTTTGGTTAATAATTGCTGTTGACTCTTCAACAGTTGCACTTACCTCTTCTACTGCTGATGCTTGTTGCGTTGAACCATCTGCTAGTGATGTAGCTGCAGATGCAATCTCATTTGCAGCAGATACTACTTGATTACTTCCTTCACCAATAACTTCTACAGCACTGATAATTGGTCTTGAAACAAAATTGCCAAGAGCTAGTGCAATACCAAGAATAACCACAATAAAAATTATTCCCATAACCACGGCAATATCTCTTAGACTTGTAACAGCTTGAAGAACTTCCCACTCATCCATTTCTGCAATTAGTGCCCACTTAACTCCAAATACATCAATTGTTGTATAAGAAGAGTAAACAGGGTTTCCGTTGTAATCTACAATCACTTTTGTATCTGATTTACCAGAGAATGCATCAGTTGTTGCTTCTGTTTTTACAGAACCTTTAGTAGGATTTGCAAAAGAAGCTTTTAAACTATGATTTTTAGGATCAAGATAGCTATCTGATCTCATTAGAAGATCTTGTCCTACTAAATATGTCTCTCCAGATTCACCCATACCTGTTCTATTTTGCATAATTTCATTAAATAGTTCTGGGCTTAACTGAACAGCAACCACACCTTTTACCTGTCCTTCATCAATAATTGGTGTAGCCATAAACATTGCAGGTTCATTATTTGATGGTCCATAAGGTTCCATATCTGCAAAAGCTGTTCTTCCTGTTCTAAGTGCTTCTTTCCATGCTTTTGCTAACCCACTATCTCTTAAGCTACCTACAGATAGATTTTCACCTAAATCTGATTCTCTTGTAACAGTGTACATAACATGACCATGGTCTTTACAAATAATAAACATATCATAAAGTTTGTTATCTTGGATGAATTTTTTATATCTTGCATCTTGCTCACTATAGATATTTAAAACTTCAGATTTATTAATGATGTTAAAAGGACCGTCTGCTCTAACTTTGTAATTAATATGTTGTTCTACTAGTGCATCTACAAGATTAGAGATATCTTTGCTACTTCCCAAAGTTTTAATAGCTGCTTCAACCATATTCACATAAACTTTTACCTCATGCTTTTTAAGTTCCCTAGCCATTTCCAATTTAGCAACAGCATCTTTTTCCAATGCATCTGCCGACTTAACATATGAGCTTATACCCATAACCAAAAACGGTATTAAACCGACCGATAGCAACGCAATGATAAGTTGCTTTTTAAGGGTCATTTTCATCCTCTTAACTCCCAAGATTTTTTTATTATTGTTATTGTACCAAATAGATCGTAAGTTTTGTGATATATTTTAAAAAAGTTCTAAATCTTCATCTACGTTCTGTCCAGATATAATGGAAACTATTGTATCTATACTACTAATTATTGATGAATCCAATGAATTTGGATCTTCAATTCCTTCTTCAAAAAGTGAAACTCTCCAGTCCATTAAATCATTGGCTAAACCTTCAACAACCACTGTCATACTCTCTTTTTTCTTCTCATCTTCTATAAAGTTTTGATGTTCTAATAAAGAGTTTGCAAGGTCTATTAATTTAGCCGCAAGATTTCCAAAAAGATTACTTGTTGCAAGAGTCTCTCCATATTTTTTAAAATCTGCTGAAATTGCCTTTACTGTATCAGTTTCAGCTTTTCCAAAAGAGATTAGTATTGCATTATTATTAATATCCTCTTCCAACTCTGTTAGTTCAGCAAGGCTAAACTCATTAAGCTCTTCCTCAAAAGTTTCTAATTCTTTTTCTTTTTTTACTTCTGTAACTACAATTGGTTGGGAAAAGAACTCTTTTTTATCAGTTTTCTTTTGAAGTCTTTCTGTATATTCAATCATTACACCTTCAAAGTTTAAATCTGCTACTTTTTCCAGTTCTTTTAATATGTTTATATTTACAACACTTTCATCGTAAGTGTAATTGATAAGGGTGTTTTTAAGTCCTGAACAGATAATAAATAGGTCGTTTAAAGAGATATTTCTCTTTTGAAAAAAATCTAAAAGAACAATCACCACAGGACAATTTCCTATCTGTTCTTTTTGACTAATTACATCTAAAAAATATTGGATAACTCTAAGACCAAAGTGCTTGGCAAAAAACTGAGGATTGATTCTATATTTTTCCAATCTGGCTATTACAAGATCAGAAGTTGCCCAACTTAGGGCAATCTGAAGCTTGTCGTTTTCTATAGTATCAGAAATGTGGGAGATATTCTCAAACTTTTTAGTTTTTGTCATATCTCTTCCTTTTTATTTAGTTTATTGGCAGCCCTCACACTCAACACTTCTATCCATAACCTCATTTTTTATTTCTGGAGATTCACTTCTGAGATAATAAGTTGATTTTAAACCTAATTTCCATGCTAGTGTATATAGTTCATGAAGTATTCTACCACTTGCTTTATCGATTGTAAAGAAAATATTTAGACTTTGTCCTTGATCTATCCATTTTTGTCTAATCGCTGCTGCTTGTACCAATATTTTCTGATCTAAATCATAAGCAGGAGTATAGTGTTCCCAATTTTCGACATTTAAGTTTGGAACAACCACTGGAATCATTCCTGAAAGGTTCTCTTCAAACCACTTTCTTTTATAAACTGGCTCAATTGCTTGTGTTGTCCCAACTAAAATTGAAATTGAAGATGTAGGAGCAATAGCCATTAAATAACCATTTCTCATACCTTTTTTTCTTACTTTAGATCTTAAATCATCCCAGTTATATTCATAACCAAATAGACCACCTCTATCCATTAATTTTTTTGCTTCTTTATTTGCAGTATCAATTGGTAAGATTCCCTCTGACCACTTAGATCCCATAAAATCAGGATATGTTCCTTTTTCAGTTGCTAGGTTACTTGAAGTATCAATAGCGTTATAAGAGATCATCTCCATAACTTCATCAATCTTTCTAAAGTGTTCTTCACTTCCCCAGCTAATTTTACAATCAGCTAACATTTGGGCTTCACCCATAACACCAAGACCAATTGCTCTAGATCTTAGGTTTGTAGCTTTTACTTTTCTAACAGGATAAAAGTTAAGATCAATTACATTATCCAACATTCTTACTGCAACTGGAACAACTCTTTCGATATCCTCTTTTGTATTTACTCTTGATAGGTTCACACTAGCTAAATTACAAACAGCTGTTCTTCCATCATCGACTCTTTTTTCGACAATAAAGATCTTCTTACCATTTAATGTATCTGTTGAAGTTAGTTTATTTGCTTTTTTGATGTTACCTTCGTCTGTTGTCACATCAGCATACTCTTCAAAATACTCATATGTTCCATCTTCAAACTCTACCTGAACCTCATAGTGGTTTGGATTTGTGTTTTGGAAGATCTCAGTACAAAGGTTAGAACTTCTAATAACACCTTCATGGTTATTTGGATTGGTAACGTTTGCTGTATCTTTAAAGCAAAGGAAAGGACTTCCTGTCTCAAAATAAGAAAGAAGAACTTTCTTCCATAGATCTTTTGCTTTAATTGTTACTTTCTTAATACTCTCATCTGCTTCATAAGCTAAATATTTCTCTTTAAATTCATCACCATAAAGATCTGTAAGATCTGCGCACTGTTCAGGATCAAGTAGTGACCAATCTTCATTGGCTTCAACTCTCTCCATAAAAAGATCACTAATCCAAAGTGCTGGAAAAAGATCATGGGCTCTACGTCTCTCTTCTCCTGAGTTCTTTTTAAGATCTAAGAAATCTAAAATATCCATATGCCATGTTTCAATATAGACACTAATAGCACCTTTTCTAGTCCCTAACTGATCAACAGCAACCGCGACGTCATTTGTGATTTTCAAAAAAGGTACAATACCACCAGCAGCGTTTTTATGACCATCGATAAAACCACCTAGTGCTCTTACCTTACTCCAATCCCAGCCAATACCGCCACCATATTTAGATAGTAACGCCATCTCTTTGTAAGCGTCAAAAATACCTTCAATATTATCTGGTGTACTTCCAACAAAACAAGATGATAATTGGTGTCTTGGTGTTCTTGCATTGGAAAGTGTAGGTGTAGCAACCATTACTTCAAAACTTGAGATCACATCATAGAATTTTTTTGCCCACTCCTGAGGGTTGTCCTCATTTTGAGCAAGAAACATTGAAACACCCATAAACATCTGTTGAGGAAGTTCGATTGGTTCACCATCTTTGTTTTTAATTAAATATCTATCGTAAAGAGTTTTAATTCCAAGGTAATTGAACTGAAGGTCTCTCTCTGGTTTTAAATAGTTTCCTAAATCTTCAAGGTCATATTTGCTTCCAAGACCTTTAATAATTCTTCCTCCAGCTTCACCAATTTCAATATAGTTTTTAAAAGGTCCATATGGTGTGCCTTTGTGTCCATCTGTTGCACGTCCTGCTCTGTGGTATAAATCATATAAAAATAGTCTTGCTGCAACAAATGTCCAATCTGGTACATCTACATCAATTTTATCAACAGCAGTATGAATAAGAGTTTGTTGAATTTCTATTGAAGTCATTCCATCACGAAATTGAATTTTTGCATCTAACTCAAGTTCTGACTGAGATACTCCACTTAAACCTTCTACTGCATCTTTTGTATATTTTTGAATTTTTGTAATATCTAGTGGCTCTTTGGCACCACTTCTTTTTATGACAGTAATCATACTAATTCCTTACATTTTCTAGATAGAATCATACTCTTTTTTTGCTAAAAAAATAGAGAAAAAATCAAGGTAATTGACAAGTGATTTTCCATGAAATTTTTAGTTTTTTTTTCAAATATCATTTATCCATAGCCAATTTCTGTATAATAAATTAGTTGATTTAAATCAATGGTATTAAATTAAGAAAGCAAAAATCCTTTGGAAGATAATTTAAAAACAAATAATGTCAGAGAACTAACTAAAGAGTTTGTTGTCCTTTTTATAGAGGATGACAGTGATACACGGAACAATATGCTTAGTCTTTTGGAATCTTTTTTCTTTAAAGTAGACACTGCAGAAGATGGTTCAGAAGGTCTAAAAAAATATAATCAATTTTTTAATAAAAATGGTTACTTCTATGATATCGTTATAACAGATCTTGAAATGCCAAAAATCAATGGATTTGATCTTGTCAATAAGCTTAAATCCATTAACCCTGAACTTCACGCTATTATCTCCTCTGCTTACTCAGATATAAACAACTTAAAAGAAGCCATCAATATAGGTGTTGATGGTTTTTTAGAGAAACCATTTAATCAACATAATTTTTACAATGTACTTTACAACTGTGCTAAATGTATTCTTTCAAAAAATGATGAAAGAATTAAATCAGCAGAACTAAAAAAAGCTGTCGATATAAAAACAAAAATCATTGCAGAGAGCCTAAAAATAGATAACATGACTCAGCTTCCTAATAGTGTTGCTCTTACTGAAAAATTAAAAACCATAACAAAAGAACACATTACAGTACTTTTAGATATTGATAGATATTCAGATATTAACTATACCTATGGAGTTGAATTTGGAGATCAACTTTTACTGGAAATTGTTGAACTACTAAAAACGACCATTCCAGCTTATGGTCAACTTTTTAGACTAGGTTCAGATGAGTTTATAGTATTAATTGAAGGTAATCTGTTGGAAGCTACCAGCTACGCTGAAATGGTTCTGGGATTTTTTAAAACTCATCTTATTACCCATGACGATATAGATATTAGAATCAATTGGAATATTGGCATTAGCACCGAAAAAGAAGATCAAATCTCAACAGCAAAACTTGCAATAAAAATTCTTAAAGATAACCAAGGTATGCCATATAAAATATATAAGCATAACTCAGAGCTTTTAAAAAGTCAAAAAGAGAATATAAATAAAGCCCATATACTGAAAGAGCTTTTAGTAAACGACCCTGTAAGACCTTATTTCCAACCAATTGTAGATGTTCAAACAAAAGAGATTGTAAAATATGAGGCTCTAGCAAGGCTTCATGACAATAGTAAATGCTACTATCCAGACGAGTTTCTAGAGTCTGCTAAAGCTACAAAAATGCTTTCCGTAATCACAAAAAACATGATCTCCAAAAGCTTAAAGATAGCCAAAGAAAAAAACATTGCTATCTCTTTGAATATTTCTCAACAAGACTTTAACAGTGACTATTTAGTTGACTTTTTAAAAATCGCTACGATGAAAAATAAAATAGAACCTAAAAATGTTTCTTTGGAAATTTTAGAAGATATAGCGACCAATGATAATGCAGCAATTGCAAAGCAGATTAATAACTTAAAAGAGTTAGGTTTTATTATTGCTATCGATGACTTTGGAAGTGAAAATGCAAATTTTTCCAGACTTCTTGATATTAAAGCAGACCTAATCAAGATAGATGGACTCTTTATTAAAGATCTGGATACCAATGAGGAAAGCGTAAAGATTGTCCGTTCCATTGTTTATTTAGCC
>JAOXRY010000045.1 GCA_025800305.1 Campylobacterales bacterium
GATTGGATATTGATTAAATTGTTTTTTAGTTGAGAGTGGTATAAATATGCGTACGATCGCTAGAGTTCAAGATCCGATCAGTGCGGTTTTCTTTTTGTCCCGTCAGGGCTTTTTCTTTGCTTGGCATAAAGAAAAAGGGGTGACATTTGGGCGGACTTTCCTAAAGTCGCATTCCAATCAATATCCAAACCTAATACCTTAGATTTAAATTAGATCAAACTAAGCCCAACCTTCCCCTTCTCATGAACAACAGAAACAACCCTAACCTGAGGCAAAAACTGATTCAAAGACAAAACCTCCAAAGGATGAGAAATCCTCTTCTCGCTGATTTTAGAAATATGAATCATTCCATCATTTTTCAAACCAATATCAACAAAAGCTCCAAAGTCAGCAATATTCCTAATAACTCCAGAGACTAAGCTTCCCTCTTTTAGCATTTTGATATCTGTGATTCCTTCTTTGAAAGGGATTGGTGGGAGGTCTTCTCTTGGGTCGAAGCCGGGTTTTTTTAGTTCTTTTATGATGTCTTTTAGGGTCTCTTTTCCGATGTTTAGATCTATGGAGGTCTCTTCAATATTGATGTTGTTTAGATCTAACTCTTTTATTTTAGAGGCTTCATTGTAGCTTTCTGGGTGGATTCCTGTGTTGTCAAAGAAGCTTTCTCCGTCTTTGATTCTTACAAAACCAGCAGATTGTTCGTAGGCTTTTGCTCCTAGGCCTTTTACTTTTAGGAGTTGTTTTTTATTGGTGAAGTAGCCATTTTTTTCTCTGAATTCTATGATGTTTTGTGCTGTCTTTTTTCCGATTCCTGCTATGTAAGAAAGGAGGGAGACAGAAGCAGAGTTGAGATCTACTCCAACACGGTTTACAAGATCTTGTGTCACATTTGAAAGTTTTTCTTCTAATTGCTTTTGGTCGACATCGTGTTGATACTGTCCGATTCCTAAAGATTTTGGATCTATCTTTACAAGAGTTGCCATCGAATCTCGTAGTCTTCCAGCAATGGAGATTGCTCCTCTAATTGTCACGTCAAGATCTGGATATTCCTCGTTGGCAATTTTTGAAGCAGAATAAACAGAAGCTCCAGCTTCACTAACTACTGTATAGTTCAGCTTAGTATTTTCCTCTTTGTTCAGTTTGGCGAAGAACTCTTGGGTCTCACGTGAGCCAGTGCCATTTCCTATGGCAACTGCTCCGATGTTATATTTTTTGTTGAGATCTAAGATTTTGTTTTTTGATTTTTCATAATCTTTTTGAGGCTGGGTAGGGTAGATAACAGCGTGTTCTAAATAGTTTCCATTTTCATCGATGACAGCCAGTTTACATCCAGTTCTAAAAGCAGGATCAACTCCTAGAATCACTCTTTTAGTAACTGGAGGAGTCATGAGAAGTTGGTTGAGATTTTTTCCAAAAACATCTATGGCTTGTTTGTCTGCTTTCTCTTTTAGTTCAGATAAAACTTCTCTTTCAATGGAGGGAAGAAGAAGTCTTTTTAGTCCATCTTTGTAAGCATCAAAAAGAAGATTCCTAGAAGAGTCTCCATGTCTTGGAATTTTATATTTATGGATATTCTCTTCAATTCGGTTGGTATCTATTGAGATCTTAATACTAATCTCTTTCTCTTTGACAGCTCTCAAAATCGCCAAAGCTCTATGGGAAGGAATCCATTTTACCTTTTCACTTTTTCCTCCAAGATTAGTGTATTGTCCATCTTCTTTAAAATTCTTAGTCTTTTTGGTTTCCAAAAGTCCATAGTTCGCCATAGAGTTTCTAATAGCTTCTCTCTCTTTTGGATTTTCAGAGTATCTCTCTGCCAAAATATCTTGAGCTCCTGCTATCGCTTCCTCTTTTGTTTTAATATCTTTTTTCACAAACTCTTTTGCTCTGTTTTCAAAATCTTTTAGTGATAGTTTTCCACTTTGCAAAATATTTGCTAAAGGAGTTAATCCATTATCAATAGCTTTTTGAGCCCTTGAACTTTTCTTCTCTTTAAAAGGTCTATAAATATCCTCTACAGATCTTAAAGTCTCAGCTTCTTTGATTGCAGTTTCTAGATCTTTTGTTAAAAAACCTTTCTCTTGTATCAGTCTTAAAACTTCTTCTTTTCTCTCCAGAAGTTTTTTAGAAGAGTTAAAAACTGTCTCAAACTCTCTTAGCTCCTCATCAGTCGCTCCTCCTGTTAGATCTTTTCTATACCTTGCGATAAAAGGAATTGTGGAGCCGTCTTCTAAGAGTTTTAAAATATTTTCTATATGTCTTTTTTCTAGTGTAGTTTTTGATGATAATAGATTGATTAGTTTTGAATTTTCGATTGGATTTGCCTTTAATAAATGTCAGGGAATTATACAAAATTCTGTACCATAGCTCATGGAAAAAGTAAAATTCATAGAACATTATCCTTTAGATCTTCAGAGCCAAGTCCAGAGCTTAGTTGATAATAAAAAGCTAACAGAATATCTTTTGAAAAACCACCCAGATACTCACAACATCACAACAGATAAAGCTCTCTATGAATATGTCAATGAGTTAAAAACTAAATATCTAAAAAGAGCAGTCCTAAATAAAGTGGCTTTTGATGGAAAAGTCTCACAAGTTCATAATGCTTTGGGAATCCATGGAATAAGAAAGAGAGTCCAAGGGAATAAAATAAAATCAAAGAAGGAGATTAAGATCTCAAACCTTTTTAAGAAAGTTCCAGAAGAGTTTTTAAAAATGATTGTTGTTCATGAATTGGCTCATTTTAAAGAGAAAGTACATGATAAAGCCTTTTACAAGCTGTGTGCCCATATGTATCCAGAATATGAACAAGCAGAGTTTCACCTAAGGCTCTATCTTCTTCATTTAGAAGTTTTTGGTGAGTTGTATTAATTAAGCCTTGCTGTTTTCTTCTGTCGTCTCTTCAGTTTTTTCTTTTTTTTCAGGGATATAAGGTCTAGCAAGAATCTCGATTACAAATGTAGAATCCTCATTAGAAGCTGATTCATCAATATTTTTTGTAATATCTTTAAAATCGATAACCTCTAACTCTTTACCTTCTCTTGCAAACCTACAATCACAATGCCATCCTTTTGCATCCTCAGGAAGTGGTTTTCTCTTCTCTCTTTTAATGTATTTTCTAATCTCATGTTTCACAGCCTCAACAAGCCTGTCAGAGTTTTTACCCTTTTGTTTAATTGTAAATGTTTTTAACAAATTTTTTCCTATTTTTTATTGATGTAAGATTTATAACCAAGAAGAAAACTCTTTAGAAGAGAATCACTACATTTTTTGAAGTTTCTATGTCCCTCTTTTCTAAAGTATGGAGTCAGCTCGGAGCTTGAAAGTTTGATATTTTTAAGAGCAAAGATCTCCAACATATCCTCATCTTTAAGATTAAAAGCAATTCTTAACTTTTTTAAAACCAAATTGTTTGTTAGATCTTCATCTCGTTTTTTTGAAAATTTCTTTGTTGGTTCACCTCTTTTGTAGGTAATCAAACCATTAAGAAAAAGAGTCAATCCTTCATCAATCAACAGTATGAACTTTTCCTCTGTTTCATCTCTCAAAACATCAGTCACATCTTCTGCTGTTATCTCTTTGTCTTCAAGGTTGTAGATAGCCAGTATCTCCTTGTGGGTTAGCTGTAAAGATTCAGCTACAGTTTTTACTATATAGTTATTAGTCATAAGCGGATTGTAACACAAAATAGAAATAGTTTAAGACACATATAAACTATATGGATATAGAATACATATAGTCCAATATAAAGGTTGAAAGTGACAGTTCTTTACGATACAAAAGCGAAAAAAAGAGCAACAAGTTTAACAATAAATAGTGATCTAATAAAAATCGCCAAAGAGTACAAAATCAACCTTTCAAACCTTTTAGAAACAAACTTAATAGAACTAATTAAAGAAAAACAAGCCCAGCAGTGGCAAGAAGAAAACAAAGAAGCAATAGAAGAACAGAATCAAAGAATTAAAGATAGAGGACTTTTTAGTGATTCTGTGAGGAAGTTCTAATGCAGTTTGATCTGTATAAAAACTCTAATCCTTCAACTTCCAAAACTTTCCCTTACCTTTTAGATATTCAATCAGATCTCATGGAAAACTTAGCAACAAGAATCGTTGTCCCTCTATCAAAAGATGTAAAGAAACCTTTAAAGATCTTAAATCCAGTCTTTGAAATAGAGAATGAAAAGTATATTGGACTTTTTGATGAGCTCTCTTCTTATCCTAAAGATCTTTTGGAAGAGAAAGTTGGAGATCTTAGTGAATCTAGAGATGAGATCTTGAAAGCTTATGACTTTTTGATTCAGGGGTATTAGTAAGTTTGGGTATTTTTAATTTTTTTAGAAGAAAACAAAAAGATAAAATTAAAGCTTTCTCTAATGATA
>JAOXRY010000048.1 GCA_025800305.1 Campylobacterales bacterium
CTCTTAAAAAGAGCCATAAAAAGATTGTATTTACCAATGGATGTTTTGATCTTCTTCACCCTGGACATATTGATTACATGGCAAAGGCAAAAGAGCTTGGGGATTATTTAATTGTAGGACTTAACAGTGATGCATCAGTTAAAAGATTAAAAGGTGAAGATAGACCTGTAAACAGTCAGGAAGTTAGGAAAATAATGCTTGAAGCCCTCAGTTCTGTAGATGCCGTGGAGATTTTTGATGAAGATACTCCGTATAACCTTATAAAACGTATATCCCCTGATATTCTTGTTAAAGGTGGGGATTATAATGTTGAGGATATTGTTGGTCGAGAGTTTGCAAAAGAGACAAAAACTATTCCATTCCTGGAGGGATTTTCAACCACAACATTAATAGAGAGGATTAAAAAGGCATATGAGTGATAGAGGAAACAGAGTATTAAGATTTGTAGATCGCTATGCCGGGATTCCCATTGTTGCAATTTTAGGTCTATTTAAAAAGAGAAAAAAAAGGCCTGATAGTTTTAAAAGTGTTGCAATATTGGCTACAGCCGCAATTGGAGATACACTTCTTATTAGTCCTGTCTTAAAAGATTTTAAAGCAAAATATCCAGATTGCGATATAACAATTTTTTGTGGAAAAACTAATAGACAGACTTTTGAAATGACACTTCCACACTTCAGGTTGGTTACTATACCGGTAAATAATCCTATAAAAAGTATCAAGATGATCAGAGAGGAGAGTTTTGATCTCTTTTTTGATTTTGGACCTTGGCCCAGAGTTAACTCTATTCTATCAGCATTTGCAAAATCAGAATATAAAGTTGGTTTCAAGTCAATCAATCAGTATAGACATTTTGTCTATCATTCCGT
>JAOXRY010000059.1 GCA_025800305.1 Campylobacterales bacterium
TCTTCAATAATCATTTTTGACATATAAAGTCCTATTCCAGTACCTTGAGTAGGACTTTTGGTAGTAAAATAAGGATCGAATATTCTATCTACTATTTTTTCATCAATTCCACCACCACAATCTTCAACAAATAATGCTCCATCTATAGTTAACATGATTTTTTTATCTTTAATTTCTTTTTCAATAAAAGCATCTTTACTGTTATTTAAAAGAATTATAAGTACTTGAGTGAATTCTCCTAAATAACCAAGAACTAATCTGTCCTCAATAATATCTACATCAATTTCTATTCCTTGCTTTATAAACATATCTTTTAGTATATTAACACCATTATTTACTGCTGTAGAAATAAGAAATTCAGATTTTTCTTTTTCTGGTTTAAAATAGTTTCTAAAGTTTTCTATAGTTTCAGACATATATTTTGTCTGATTTTCAATCTTTTCTAGTTGAACTTCTAGCTCTTTATCTTTTGTTTTATTTTTTATTAATTTATAATCAATGTTCATAACTATTGAATTAATTTCACTAAGAGGATGTCTCCATTGGTGGGCTATATTATTAATCATCTCTCCCATAGAAGCTAGTTTTGATTGTTGGAAGATAAGCCTATCTTTTTTTCTATTTTCTTCAACTTTTTTTTCAACTTCATTTTCCAGTTGTTTATTAAGTTTTTTCAATATATACTGTCTATAAAGAAAAATAAGAAAGAAAATTAAACCACCTGCTAAAAACTTATAGATTAAAGAGTAATCAATAAGTTTTTTAACATCAATGTTTCTCCACTGTGTGTTGATGATATTTTCTTCTTGCATAGTGATTTTATCTAGTGCAGTGTTTATTTTTTCCACCAAGTGAGGTTTTCTTTTATTAACGCCTATACACCCTAAAACTTTACTTCCATCAAGAGTTCTCATAACCTTTAGTTCACCGGCGTAAGTGTTTCTAATTTCATAAGAAACTTCAACAAAAAGACCAATATACCCAAAGATCTCACCGTTATTGAGACTTTCTAAAGCCTTTGCTCTATTTGTTAGATAGAAACTAGTATTGGGATATCTATTTTTTAATATTTGTAGTACATTCTCATAAGAGCTATTTACGGCAATTTTCTTTCCTACAATTTCTTCCATATCTGCGATATAAGGTTCTTCAATTCTTGTGACTAAAGAGAGGTAATCATGGGTGTAGTGGTTTGTTGGAATTAAGAAATCATAAGTATTGGGCTCTTTTACAATTGCAGGTGCAATATCACAAATACCTCTTCTATTCATCTCCAAATGTTCTTTAAAGTTCGGACTTAAAACAAATTTGAATTTAAGGTCACTTTTTTGTGCGATAAGTTTAAGATAATCAAGACTCAGACCTCTTTCTTCCCCCTTTTCATAATACATGTATGGTTTCATATCTTTTGAATAACAGACCGAAACTTCCTCTTTTCCATAATCAAAATTAGCGATAAACTCTTCAAAATTGATCTCTTGATTGTGATGGGTCGCAAGATAATATATAGCTTGGATGTGTCTGATTCTTTCTTTTTCGATGTGACCAAAAGTATTATTATCAAGTCCTGAGATCTTCTTTAATGTCTG
>JAOXRY010000096.1 GCA_025800305.1 Campylobacterales bacterium
AGGAATAACAAAATAATCAAATAGAGGTGGAAACAGTCAACAAAGGGAGCAAAGAGCTTTCTCAGTTGAATGTTTTCCAATTTAAAGCCAATGAGGACTTTACAGACCTATATTATAAGCTCATTGATACAGAAAATGTGATTGTTGATGTTGGAGCTTCTAACCTTGGCCAGTTTTGGACTCAAATGTCCGACTTTGCTGGAGTTGAATCTCTATTTGATTATTTTGTTATTCCTACCGTGCCAAATGACAAGGAACAAACGGATACTTATAAGACTATCCTTTTTCTCCGTCAAAATGGCATTGAAGATGATAAGATAAAGGTTATCTTCAATAAGGTAGAGAATACCGTTTCTAGTGACTTCTCTGTCCTTTTAAATGTTGATTTTGATTTTGATACAGATATGGCTATCAAAAAATCAGAACTCTTCAAAGAGTTAGGATTTTTGAGAAAGACCATCTCTGAGATCTACAATCCTGACTTAGACCACTATAGAGAGCTTTTAAGAGCTGAGACCGACCCACAAGCTAAGTTGGCTCTTGTAAAGAGTGACTTAGCTAATAGGATGGCCTCATCTGTGAAAGATAGGTTAGACTATATATTTTCGACAATTACTGGAAAGGAATTGCCGAAAGAAGAACCGCCAAAGGCGGAAAAAAAGACCCCCCCAAAATCCGTTGCTAAAGCAACTCCGAAAAAGAAAGCTGCTCCTGCAGCTGCTACCGACAAATCTCCAGTTCCTGAAGAATCTGCCGTTAGCGAAGATGATGAGGAGCTATAAGATGCCACTCTCTACCCATGAAATGGAGAGACTGGCTGAGAGACTAACAGACTCGCTTCTTTTAGTCTCTTATCTTAAGCCGTTACTCCCACAAGATGAGACAACAAGAAAAAAGGCTGAGGACACTAAGACTTTTATTCTTGATTGCCTCTCTCATATTAAACAAGGTGCAGAAAATGAAAGAACTGCTTAAAAAAATTCAAAAGCTCTTTGAGACTTTCGTTGAAGTTTTTAAAGCTGAGATTGACAAAGGAGTGAAGTGATGGATGCGAATACGAAGCTAGAAGTTATCTATTACGAAATGATAAAGATGGAAGAGAGGATTACAGAAAAAGCTCAAACTATCCTAGAAGCTAGAGATGCCGTAGAGTCAACTCTAGCAAGGTTTGAGATTCTTTCTGAATCATTGATTGAAAAATTAGAAGGACTTAAAAATGAAAAAACTAACTAACTTAGTAATGGCTTTATTCTTTTCTCTAGCTGTTGCGACTACTGGGTGCTCTTCGACACCTGAATTTGCTAATGAAAGAGAAAAAGAGATTTATACAGAAAATAGACAAGCTATTGAAGTGCTTGAAAATGCTATTGAACAGAAAAACTTTTCTATCTATGGAAGTGGAAAAATGACTCTAAAAATGATGATAGCTGACTATAAAGTGGAAATGAAAGAGGAGAGCTCACTAGCTCCATTCCTTAAAAAAGAGGTTGAATTCCTAGAATCTAAAATGACAGAGCTAGACAATAAAAAGAGTGAACAATGAAAGTTTTCACTCTTTTAATGTTGCTTTTCTTTTCCTTGACTTTCTCCGCATGTAAAGAGGAAGAAATTAAGGAAGAGACTAGCTCTAGCGATAGTTATTCAAATGTAGAAAAAGACTCATCTAATCTCTACAGTAGATCTTATGAAAAATGTACCGATGTAAAAGACTATCTATTTATCAATGGAAAGCAAGACCCTTATTACTCTATGAATAGAGATTTGCTGACTTACAAAGAGGATTTAATTAATCTATATATTGAATCAATAGGCTATGAGCTTGGAGAATCTGCTGAGATTGAAGATACACAAAATAGAGAATTTATTGAGACTTGTCTTGGAGATGTTCTTATCTTGGCTGGTGTGAAAGATCTAGAAATTCCGATATCTCTTATGAATGATTCTAAATATTTTGATTATAGAACTTCTGATTACGATATGTTTTTCGCTATGGCGGTCGCTGAATTATCATCTCCAAACTCAAAATCTGTCTTAGAGTCAAAAAAGATTCTTCTTGAAAAACTTCTTGAACATATGGGAAATGAGCTTAAGTATGAGACATATTCAAAATACCTTAGAAGTGAACTGGAGAAGAATTTCTCTAAATATGGAAATGAGGAATAAATGTTAAAAAAAATAGCAATTCCTCTTGTGGTTTTAGTTCTCTTTTTCTCTGTTGGATTGCTTAATACATGGCTTGATAAAACAACAGATAAAACGGCTCTAAAATCCACAAAGATAGATGATAGGGTTGTAGGTTTAACAAAGCTTGGAAAGCTTGTTGAAGATGCAACTGAGGAGACTTTTAAGAAGTTCAGAAAAGGAGAGGTTTCACTTGCTGAAGCCACTCTCCAATATAACAAATTAGATCAGCACTTCGCTAGATTTGTCCTACTAAAAAATGAAAAACTCGATAACAAGATGAGTTCTTCTTTTTTAAGTGGTCGAATCCAACACTATTCAAAGTTACTTAAAAAATATGATGATGAATTGAAACTTGCTGAAAATCTAAGAAAGGAGCTTGACATTGGGAGACGGTAATTTTTTTAATCAAAATAAAGTAGAGGAAAAAAAAACTGTTCAGGATGAGCTATTAGAAAAAAAGGCTACTGTTGATTATGGAGAGGGAAAAGAAGAGAAGAATTACTTTAACGATAC
>JAOXRY010000112.1 GCA_025800305.1 Campylobacterales bacterium
AATAAATTTACATTTAAAGAAATATTGTTTTTATATATTAAGATATATATGTCAAAAAACTTGAAGACTTAACTTTAGAAGAGATTAAGGCCCAAATGTCTATATACCAAACCTTATACTACAAGAAAAAAAACAGGAAGACCCAGAATTTGCCGGCAAAATCCGAGAAAGAGATAGACAGAGATACTACAAAAAACGGGATGAACTTGGAAAACCATCAATGAAAGATGTTTTAAAATACAATCATCTAGGACTGATTGCTGTATCTGCGGAATGATTGCTATTAAGATATATTAATATCAACTATTTTCATTGATTTTTAAAACTGTCCTTCAACTTTTTGAACAAGACATCTCTAAAAACATCTCTAGCATCATTAATGATTTTAGACTTTTTTGCTTTCTGTCCCTTTGATGTTAAAAATATCTTATAGAGTTCATCAAATCTATTGAATTCTTCCTTACTTATGATATTCTTGTTGTTTGCATTGACAAATTCTTCCCTTAACTTCTGTATTCCTATCGTGCTAGGCGACACTGGTTTTTGTA
>JAOXRY010000105.1 GCA_025800305.1 Campylobacterales bacterium
GTGCTCTTCCGATCTTCACCAACATAAACCTGATTTTTTGAAGCAGTTATTTCAAACTTAAAGTTTTCGGTATTAGTCTGTGTTGGCTTTTGAACTTTTAGATCTACTACTTTTGTTTTGTGATTTACCCCATTTACGGTCACCAAAAATACTTCTGATTTAATAGATTTTGATGGGGCTACAATATAGCTTTTTGTATTTGAAAGTTGCTCTTTACCATTAACTGATGAAGATCTAAAGGAACTTCTTGTAGTTAATACAGGGCTACCCCCAATCTCATCAATTTGAGGAAATATTGTATTTTGCTTATCAGTTGTAATACGAAACTCTGCTTGTTCCCCTTTGACAATAACTTTTGGAAAAAACTCGACAACAACTTGAGAAAAAATAGAAGTTGTTAATAGAAATATAATAGTAACTACACTACCAAGTCTTATCATTTTCTCTTCCTCTTATAATAGGTTTTAACATCAATGGATTTTTTCTCTCTTTCATTTTATTCAAATATATCTGCTTCTCTCTTTCGGAGATCTCTTTATTATCTGTTTCAAGATCTTTAGGTTTTGAAGTCTCTTTACTTGGATCTTTTTTATCTTGGTCTTCTTGACCTTCTTTATTTTGTTGTTCTTGATTTTCTTTTGAGTCTTCTTTTTTACTTTGCTCTTCTTTTTTGTCTTGACTCTTTTGGTCTTGTTGTTTCTGCTTATCTTTGTCTTTATCTTGACTGTTTTTATCATCTTTTTTCTGTTGCTGTTTCTGTTTTTCTAGCTTCTTCTTTGCCAACTCTAAATTATGCTTTGTATCTTCATCTTTTGGTTTTTGAGAGAGACTTTTCTCATAAGCTTTTACAGCATTTTCAAAATCACCCTGTTTAAAGTAAGAGTTTCCTATGTTATAGTTTTTTCTAGCTTCAAGGCTCTGATCTCCTCCTTTAATACTTTCGTACTGTTTTATTGCCTCTTTGTAGTTTCCACTTTTATAGGCCTCTTCTGCTTTTTCCATCTCATCAAAATTAAAACTCAAAGCATAATCAGTTGTAGGAAAGGCTAATAATAGAAGAAGTGCCATTTCTTTTCTCACAGGCATAGAGAAGAACCCAAAAAGAAGTAAAAAAAGACTAACTGCCAACGGATAATAAAAGAGCTCTGTATAGTCTTCTATACTTCTTTTATCATACTCTGTAACACTATTGTCTTTTTTAATCACATCATAAATCTGAGCAACATCTTCACTGGAAATAGTACCTTTCACATAAGCTCCTCCACTTTCAAGGGCTAAATCCTTTAGATCTTCATTGAGCTTTGTAATAACTATATTTCCATTTCTATCTTTAACAAACTCTCCACTATTTCTTTCAATAGGGCTTCCTTCTATTGTTCCTACTCCAACTGTATAGATCTTGATAGCTTTCTCTTTTGCAAATTGCCCTATTTTCCCAAACTCTTCCTCTCCACCATCACTAAAAACGACAACATTTCTCTTCTTCCCCTCTATCATCTCATCAACACCTTTGATTGCTGATAGAAGATCTGAACCTCCCATGGAGATTGTATCGCTGGAAAGGGACTCTAAAAGATAGATTAATGTCTCTTTATCACTTGTCGGTGGACTTACTAAAAACGAACCTCCAGCATAGGCAATAATTCCTATTTTGTCATTTTTACTGGTTTTTATAAACTGTTTAATCTTCTCTTTTGCAAAAGCCAGTCTGTTTGGATAGATATCCCTCGCCATCATAGAAGCAGAAACATCTAAAACAACAGTCATCTCTATTCCTTTAGAGATAACCTCTTTTTCTCCATGGTTTAATACAGGTCTAGCAAGGGCTACTGTCATAAGGAATAGTGAAAGAAAAAGAAAAACAAACCTCCCCTTTCTTCCAATATTTCCCTCTCCTGCTGTTTCAAGTTTTTCTAAGATCTCTTCACTGAAATCTTTTAAAGATCTGCTTTTTCTTGTAAGCACTACAAAAAGAAAAAGAACCACAGGAATACTCAATAGAAAAATAATATTAGGATTTACAAACTCAATCATTGCTGTCTTAGCCTCACTAAAATAAATAGTATTAAAGAGATGATTGCTACAAATAAAGGATAGTGATAATAATATCTCTTATCTTCAAAACCTTTTGTTTTAATCTCTGATTTCTCCTGTCTATCAATAGTTTCATAGATCTCTAAAAGTTTTTTAGGATCATCTGCAGAGAAAAACTCTCCATTTGTCTCTTTGGAAATGTGTTTTAATACATTTCTATTAAAGTCTCTTCCAATTCCAATAGTATAGACCTTAACTTTCTCATCTTTGGCAATTTTTGTTGCTTTGTCATAAGAGATTGTCACTTGGCCTTCTTCATTTCCATCAGTTACTAAAATAATCATCTTGGATTTGGCAATCCCGCTTTTTAAAGCCCTCACCCCTTGTGCAATTGCATCACCAATAGCAGTTCCATTGGAAAATCTTCTATCCATATTGACATTTTCAAGCATTGAAAGAGTCAGCTTCTTGTCGTAAGAAAGAGGAGAGACAATAAAACCATACTCTCCAAAAGCTACAACTCCCATGTTATCATGCTCTCTTTTTAAAATAAAATCACCAACAATCTTTTTTGTCACGTCAAACTTTCTATACCTTGATGTCATGTTAAAAGCTCTATCCATAGATCCACTGGCATCGATTGCCATGATGATGTCGTAACCGATATTGTTTTGTTGATATCTTTTATTGATAATCACTGGAGAAGCTAGAGCTGTAAGAGTTCCTAAAATTATTAGCCACTTTAGTAAAGCTTCCACTTTAATAGCTTTTTTACTTACATCTCTTAATAAATCGATGTGTGGAAAATAGAGACTAAAAGGTCTATATTTACAAAAAAAGCTACAAATAATAAAAAGAATGATAGCTAGAAAAACTAGTGGATACTCAAACTCAACCATCTATCGCACCTAAAAAAACTCTGTATTGATTCTCAAGATCTTGACTGAGCTCTTTCACATCTTTTCTGTATTTATACTCTTCTAGTTTCACTATTAGATCTTCAAGGAGTTTTTTCTCACTCTCCTCTTTTACCAGTAGCCTTCCATACTTTGTGATTAAATAGGCTGACTCTTTCGAGTTTGTAAGATCTACATCTTTTAAGATCTGTAGATAAGTCTCTCTTTTGAGATCTTTTTTAGTAAAAAATTTATAGGCAAAATAGATAGCCACTAAAAGTAGAATAATAGCCAAAGGAATAAGACCTAATAC
>JAOXRY010000160.1 GCA_025800305.1 Campylobacterales bacterium
TCATCAATTCCACCACCAGTGTCATTGTAAGAGATAATACAATTTTTGTCATCACTAGTAACTTTTATAGTAATATGTTTACTTTCAGATCTATTAGAAACAATAGCATCTTTGGAGTTGGAAATAAGATTTAAAAAAATCTGTTGAAGTTCACTATCAAACCCATCAATAAAGACATCATTGTGGCTATAGTCAATCATTATCCCATGCTTATTAAGCTCAATAGACATGATATTAACAACTTTTTCAATAGATTGTCTTACAGAAAAGTTGGTTTTTTTCTTATTTGGATTAAAAAAGTGTCTAAAGTCATCAATTGTAGAAGACATGAACTTCACATAGTTATACACATCTTTTTGCGTATCTAAAACGTACTGCATATCTAGGTCATCATTTTTAGCCATATCTAAGATCATCTGGGAAGTTAGCCCAATTGCATTAAGAGGTTGTTTTAGTTGGTGGGAGATTATTCCAATCATATCACCTAATGCTGCTTTTTTCGATTGTTCAAATAAGAAGTCATCTTTGATTCTTATCTCTTCTATCTGCTCTCGGACAATTTTTCCTAGATCTTTATTTAGCCCTTTAAGCATTTTTGTCTTCTCTTCAACTTGCTCTTGAAGAATTTTAGTCATTTTATGGTTTTCAATAACAGAACCAGCAATTTCTGCAATAAGTTCTAAGATCTCACTATCTTCTTCTGTATACTCTCCATCTTGCTTATTTAATGTTTGAACTACACCAAGAAGTTCATTAAAGTTTCCGATGATAGGAACTGCTAAAATTTTTTCAGTAGTGTATCCTGTTTGAAGGTCTATCTCTTTGTGGAAAAATGGATTGGAATAGGCTTTGTTTTCTATGATAATTTTTTGGCTTCTTGCACATTCACCTGCTATACCTGTACCAAGAGGAACTTCTATGAAGCTTGTTGTTCCTTGGGCAACCTTAGATCCTAGTACGTTTTTTTCTTGATCAAAAATATAAAGCGAACTTCTGTCTGAATTAGTTGTATCTGAAGCAATTTTTGTAATCTCATTAAAGATATCGTATTCTTTATTGCTGTGTTTTAAAAGTCTGTTTAAACGTACAATTAAGGAAAGCTTATGCCTTGTTTTCATAGGGAGCCTTAAGATGAATATCTTTCGGATTATAGCACTTTTACATTATTTATTGATTAACGATCTTTTCTATAAACTTAAAGTATTATTGCTTATTATATTTTTTCTACAAAGTTACTTAGTATTTCTTTTGTTGTACCACTAAAATTGATTTTGAGCTTGAAATCTTTTCCTGATTTATTAGCTCCTACAATTCTTCCCATACCAAAAATCTTATGTTTTACTAGATCTCCTTTTCTAAAAGGTGACTTATCTTCAATGGAAAAACCTCCTTCGATGATTTCACACTCTGATAAAAATCTACTTTTCACCATATCTTTTCTCTTCCCACGGAAGAATCTACTTTTTACACTACTAAGAATAAGTCTTTTCTTCGCTCTGGTAAATGCAACATACCCAAGACGTCTCTCCTCTTCTAAGTCTGAGCCTTCACTAATAATAGGAAAAAATCCTTCTTCCAATCCAATAATAAAGACATATTCAAACTCTAACCCCTTAGAAGCATGGATACTCATAAGATTTGTCATATTCCCATTAATCTTATCTTGTCCAGATTCAAGAGCGATCTCATTTAAAAAATCTTCTATCCCAAGATTTTCATAAGGAGCAATGTGATCGATAATCGCACCATAAAGTTCATCTATATTTAAAGCTCTCTCTTCTTCTTTAGACGTATGAAAAAACTCTCTTATAGCTATTTTCTTCTCAAAAAGATCCATAAAATCTTCAATTGGAAGATCAATTTGGCTTTTAAGATCTAAAATCAATTTAATAAAATCTTTTAAAGTTGTTGTGTTTTTCTTTCCTACTAAAGTAGCAAGTTGACTATCACTTCTTTTATCAATGAGATCAAAAATAGATATGTTCTCTTCTAAAGCTCCATTGGTTAATTTGTCTAGAGTTGTTTTTCCAATACCTCTTTTAGGTTTATTCACAACACGTTTAAAGGAAAAATCATCATGAGGGTTAATGATTACTCTTAAATAACTAATAGCATCTTTTACTTCCATTCTCTCATAGAAACGGACACTATCTACGATAGTAAATTGGATTCCTCTTTTGGAAAGCCCTTCTTCAATTGATCTTGAAAGTGCATTGATTCTATATAGCACAGCAATGTCAGAAGGGTTTATACCTTTATCAGTAAGCTTATCAATTTCTCGTCCGATAAAATCAGCTTCTAGCCTTTCATCCATAAATTCACAATATTCAACATCTTCACCATCAGTAATTGTAGGAATCAGTTTTTTTTCATGTCTGTCTTTATTGTGGGAGATAAGTTTATTTGCTCTATCTAAGATGAACTTTGTAGATCTATAGTTTTCTTGGAGACGGATAACTGTTGTTCCTTCAAAGGTGTTTTCAAACTCTAAAATATTTTTAATGTTCGCACCTCTCCAACCATAAATACTTTGGTCATCATCTCCTACAACACAAAGGTTATTATGTTTTGTACAAAGAAGCCTAATAAGACTTAATTGAAGTTCATTGGTGTCTTGAAACTCATCAATCATAATGTATTGATATCTTCGGCTCATTTCATCTCTAAGATCTGGATTGTCTCTTAAAATAAGGTAGGGAAGCATTAATAGATCATCAAAATCAACAAGATTATTTGATTCAAGATAATTTTCATATTGTTCATAGATCTTAGCAACTTGAAGATCTATTTTTCCTTCTTCCGAAGTGTCACAAGTCTCTTCTAAAACCATTTTTGGCGTAAGAAGATGGTTTTTAAAGTTACTAATTTCACTTGCAACTAAACCTTTTGAAAGCTCTTCATCTTCAATAAACTGTTTGATAATTCTTTTTTTATCATCTGAATCAATAATTAAAAAATTGTTATTTCTTCCAAGTTTTTCCATATGGAATCTTAAAAAGAGCAGACCAAACTTATGAAAAGTAAAAAGTTTTGGAGGAAAATTAATGGCTATATGATTGTCTTCAATAAGAGCCATTGCTCTTTCTCTCATCTCTGTTGCAGCTTTATTGGTGAAAGTAAGTGTCAAAGTGTTTTCAGGAGGAATACCTATCGAAAGAAGATAGGCAAGTCTAGTTGTAATAGTCTTTGTTTTTCCAGTTCCTGCTCCAGCAAGAATTAGTACAGGACCTTCTGTTGTTTGTGCTGCTTCTTTTTGAGCTTGATTTAGTCCTTCTAATAAACTCATTTAGAGGTTTTTCCCTTTGCCAATTGTGCTAATCTTTTTTCAACAAGCTTAATCATTTGTTTTACCAACTTATCATTTTCAAAGTTATACTTTTTTGCTACTTCCATGATTTTATTTGTATCTTCTATGGAAACTGACCATTTATTTACAATCCCATTTTCTTTAGCAATCATCTCTTTATAAGTTTTAGATGCTTCAGAAATCTGCTCTTCTGATGCTTTTTTTCTAACTGATTTATAGCCAATAACTTTATTGTTTTTTACAAAAGGAGACACTTCTGCCACTACCCAATAGTAACCGCCATTTTTTGCTCTATTTTTTACAACACCTGTCCACTTTTTATTTTTTTTGATTGTTTTCCACATCTCTTCAAAAGCAGCTTTTGGCATATCAGGATGTCTGACAACATTGTGAGGGCTACCGACAAGTTCCTCTTTTTTAAATCCGCAAACTTTGCAAAAATCATCACTGGCATAGGTGATTATCCCTTGAGTATCTGTTCTCGAAATGAGAAAATCCATTTCTGAGATTTGAACAGGTTTTTCGTCTATATATCCACCATTATCTGACATCTATATTCCTTGTCATTATGTTAAAAAAAGTCGTCATACTTTTCTTCAAGCATTTTATCTAGTAGTTCAAAGAGCTTCTCACTAGACTCTTCCATTTGAGAAAAATATTGGACAATATCATCTTTATATCTATCAAAATTCTCATTACTTTTAATAAGGCTAAGAGAATCATTGACATATTTGTGAACTGCTTGATGAGGAGTATCTAACGCCTTATAAGATTCAGTCATACCAAATCTTTCTTTACCAAGACTTGCATACCACTTTCCTAATCTACAGTTAAGGTGATCTTCTATATCTGCATTTTTATCTCTTTTAATAATGCTTCCAAAGGCTTGGTTTTTAAAGATAATATGATCCATCTTTGCAAGAACAGTAAATGTTTTATCTTCGATTTTTCCTGTTTCGAAAACAACTTCATTGGAATTATCTGTTAGTTTTGATAATGTATTTTCAAAAGATGAGATCTCTTCTGTTGATTTATTGGAAATTACAGACATTCTTTCTGCATTACTACTTATCTCTTCTGTTTCTTGTTGAAGTGATTGGATGGAGATTGATATTTCAGCAGTAGATTTTTGTGTTCTTTCAGCAAGTTTTCTAACTTCATCTGCAACAACAGCAAAACCACGACCGTGTTCACCAGCACGAGCTGCTTCAATAGCCGCATTTAAGGCTAGAAGATTAGTCTGATCTGCAATATCTTTAATCAATCCGACGACAGAGTTGATTTCATCGGATTTTTGCTGAAGAGATTGGACAAAACCAGCATTGGCACTAATAAGTTCTGTTAACTCATTTAAATTAGAGACTACACCATTTATCTCAGCTTTACTTTCATTGGATAGCTCAGCACTTTTTCCTATTGAATCACGAACTCTATTTAGTCCTTCAGAAGTTTCTACCATTTGTTTCTGAATAATTTGAAAGTTTATTGCCAACGGTTTACCAGTTTTACTTAGCTGGTTTGTAAACATATCATTTTGAATTTTATTGTATTCACTTTCAAGTGCACCAATAGCCTTGTTAATCTCTACTGCACTTTTTGCAAAAATTGGGTTTAAACCTTTTGGATCAACTTTTCTAAAAAATTTGTTTTGACTGGCATAATCAAAAGCAGCGATTATCTCTCTTGAGTAAACTTCAATTTGGTCTAATAAATTATTAATATTCCAAGACATTTGTTCCAACTCACCACCACCACCGATGTGAGTTTCTCTTTTTTCAAAGTTTCCATCTTTTGCGTGTGATAAGATTATATCTGACTCAACAATACTACTTTCTGTAATTCTAATATGTCTAAATGCATAAAGTGCGATAACAAGATTTAAGGATGCAAAGAGTAAAAATGTAAAATTAAATCCATTGAGAGTAGAGAAAATAATAATATTTAAGGTTACAACTGCGATATGTGCATAATTGGCGTAATGAATTTTAGATAGAGAAGATAAATTCTTCATAAGAAACTCCTTTCTCTTTTAAAAAGTCCATTAAAAGTTGTTCACTTTTTTCCATTCCACCCTCTTTTTCAGCATCTCGTAAAAGTTTATAGATAGGTTCGATTGTTGATAGAGCTTCCTTAGTAGGCTTTCTTCTTGCAGAGTGATAACCAATAATATTTCTGTCGTTATCATAAGAAGGGGTTACATTTGCAAAAACCCAGTAAAACTTTCCACTTTTAGATCTATTTACAACATAGGCATTGACCTCTTTTCCACTTTGAAGAGTCTCCCATAAATATTTGAAAACAACTTGAGGCATATCTGGATGTCTAATTAGATTGTGGGGAGAGTCAAGAAGTTCATCTTCTGTGTATTCGCTCATTTTAATGAAAATTTCATTTCCATAAATAATGTTACCTTTTAAATCCGTCTTAGAAACTATCATCTCATTTTCAGGAAAGGTTGTTTCATTGGGTCTTAGATCCATAAAGCTTCCTACTTTTTGTAAAATTGCTGTATAATAATCGACTATTATATCATAAAACATGAGAAAAGATGTTATGGAGTATAAAATATGGCTAATCAAAAAGTAAAAATTTCTTTATATCTTGTGATTTTAACAACTCTTTTGGTTCCTTTTTTAATCTATTACTTTTATACTATGGAAAACAATCAATATTTAGATTTTATTAATTCCAATGAGATCTCAATAATTCCTCAGGACAATCTGGAGATTTTTGTAGTTTTTCATATCTTATTTTCACTATTAATGATTACTAAATTTATAACAAGCAAGATATATAGTCCGACTGTAGAGTATGGAAAAAATGTTCGAGATTCAAACCGAAACTATATAGAAGATATTAGAGAAAAAACGAAACAGATAGAGAAGTTAAAGTCAGATCTAAAAAGCTCTCAAGAGTTCTTAGATCATATGACAGAGTATACTTTAACAGTTGATGGGGCTACAAAAGCCCCAGCTTGAGCCTTATTTATCTAAAAACATCAGCTGTTTGATTTTGATACCAACCCACTGCGTACTGTGCTTCTAAAAGTCTATACTCTTTACTAGCCTTCATAGGACTAAGTCCACCAGAACCTTCTACTTTTTTAATTTCATCTTCAAAAGCTTCATAAACAGCAGCAACGGTAATACCATAATCAGGAGCCAAAAGACTGTAGCAAGTATTAGCCAGTTTTGGAGGAGTAACGATTGGCTTTCCATAAAGTGTTCTTGTGATTTGTAAAGCTGCGATTTTCCCTTGTGAGTTTGCGGAAAAACCAGATTTTGGCATTCTTGTAGCAAGTGCAGCATCACCAATCACATAGACATCTTTTACAAGAGTTGACTCAAAAGTCAGTCTATTAACAGGACACCAGTCGTTTCTTACTAATCCAGAATCAAATGCAATCTGTGCTGCTTTTTGATTAGGGATGTAGTTAAGCACATCGGCTTGTACTTCTTCATCTTCGGTAACTAAGATCTTTTTAACAGGATCCACAGAGAGGACTTTTCCACCAAACTCATCACCTCTCCACTCAATCATATCTGGATAAAGTTCATCCCAACCTTGTTTAAATAGTTTCTCTTTAGAGAATTCATTTTTTTGATCAAGAATGATAATTTTTGAGTTAGGCTTATTATTTTTTAAATAGTGGGCAACCAAAGAGATTCTTTCATATGGCCCAGGAGGACATCTAAAAGGAAGAGCTGGAGCAACCATTACATATGTTCCACCATCTTTCATCTCTGTAAGTTGTTTATGTAGAATCTCTGTTTGCTCTCCAGCAATAATTGCATGTGGAGAGTGCTTCTCTGCTTCTTTTGTGTATCCTTTTTCATATTTAAAATCAATACCTGGAGCAACAACAGCTTTGTGATAAGGGATCTTGTCTCCATTTTCTAAGATAACAACCTTAGCATCACCATCAACTTTTTTTGCTTTTTGGTAGATCATATTTATACCATACTTTTTCTCTAAAGTTTTGTAGCCATGTTTAATGTAATCGATTTTATTTAGTCCAGCAATAACAGTATTTCCAAAAGGACAAGTGTGATGATGTTCTTTTTCATTAATTAATATTACTTCTGTTTCAGGGCTGAATTTTTTAATATATTTAGCAGTAGTAGCTCCACCAAA
>JAOXRY010000167.1 GCA_025800305.1 Campylobacterales bacterium
GTTGAGGTTCACTCATTCCTTGACTCATCTGTAAGATCTTTACATACTTCTTTTTATATCCTTTAACAACAGTTGCCAACTCTTTAAGTTTTACTTCTGTTTCACCATTTCCAATAATTACAAGATTTTTAAGATCTTCAATTGATTTAAATGCTGATGTTGTTCTTACACGGTAAGTTCTTCTATCAATATCAACTGTACCTGCAGAAATATCTTGATTTTCAGATCTAATAATATTCGCAATCTGGTCTATTGTCAGTCCATAAGCAGCTAATCTTTCTTGATTCACTCTTACTTGAAGTTCCTCTTCTGTACCTCCTCCTTCAAATAAAGAAGCAACACCTTCTACTCTTTCAATATGCTCTTTTACTTCATTTTCTATATAAGACTTATACGTATCAATATCATTTTCATTTCCAAAATCTGTTATAAATCCCATCCAAATAACAGGAGAAGCATTTGCACCAGAAGAGGAGATAGTTGGTCTACTTACATTTTCTGGATAGTTATCAACCTGATTTAACTTATTGGAAACTTCCAATAAAGCCTTATTCATATCCGTTCCAATTTTAAAAGTTAGTGTAATTTCACCTAAATTATCAGAAGATGTTGAAGCGTACTTAATTAGTCCAGGAGTACTTTTTAGCTGCTCCTCTTGTTTGTTTATAATATCTCTTTCAATCTCATATGGAGTTGCTCCACCCCACACTGTTTTTACAGAGATCTCAGGCTGTACAACATTTGGAGTTAATCTGTAAGGGAGATTATCTAAAGAGATAAGTCCAAACATTATCAGTAAAAAAACTCCAACAGTTATAGTTACTGGTTTAGTTATGGAGGTTTTTATAAAATCCATACTACTGTCCTATAATCTGTATAGGTGAGTTGGGAAAGATTCGCTCGTTTCCTTTTACTATAACTTGTCCACCAGGAACAATTCCTTTTCCAGCAATAGCTATGCTACTTCTTGTTAATCCAATTATTTTTACAGGAACCATATTTGCCACTCCATCATTGGCTACAAATACAACCTCTTGTCCAAATTTTTTAATTAATGCATCTCTTGGAACCAAAAGAGCTGGAGCTTTTTTCATTGCAGGTAAAGAGACAGAGATACTCATTCCTTCTATCAATCCTTCAGGGTTTAAGATCTTTAACTTCACTGGAAATGTTCTTGTTTTAATTTCTGCTAGAGGCACTAAAGATTTTAGTTGTGTCTCGACTTCTAGGTTTCCAACATGGCTTTTAATTAAAGAGTCTTTATTTAAAAAATTAATAAACCTAGCTGGAATATTTAACTTAATTTCTAAATCAGAAGTATCAACTATAGAAGCTACACTTTCTCCTGTATTTACCCACTCACCAACTTCTTTTCTCTTTGATGTTACGACACCAGAAAAAGGAGCTTTTATACTTCTATTTGCCTTTTGAATTAATAATGATTCCAATGAAGCTTTTGAAGAGTCATATTGAGATTTTAATTTCTCGTAAGCAAACCTTGTTTTATCAAACTGCTGTTCTGAGACACTTCTTTTCTTATAAAGTTTTTCTAGTCTTTTGTACTCTTTTTCTTGATTTGTAAAATCTGCTTTTAAGGCATTTACACTTCCTCGAACCTCTTTTATTTTAGTATTAAGTAATGCTGTATCTAAAACATAAAGAATTTCTCCTTGCTCAACCTTATCACCTTCACTAAAATTGACTTCTTTTACAACCCCACTCTCTTTACTGGCTAAATTAGAGTTTTTTCCATAATAAATGGTTCCAATAAACTTTTGTAAAGGATTAATTTCCCCTTTTTTTACTTTTGCGACTTCTACTAAAGATGGGGTTTCTCCAGCAGCAAATAGTGATGTAGAGATAAAAAATGTTATAAAAAACAACCTAAGATTTTTTGACATATATTTTCCTTTATTTTTAATTACCTTTCTAGGAAGATAATTTTATCAAAAAATATCTTACTTGGAAGATATTTTCTCTGTTTTTTTATTTTTGTGTTATAAAAAATTAATTAATAGCTAGTTAATTATTCTGCGAATAACTTTCTCTAAAGCTTTTTCCATGATACTTCTTTCTGTATCATCAAGACAAGAAAACAAATTATTTTCGTCATTTATTGTGACGGCTAGAACCTGTTCTGACAACTCTTTACCTTTTGGTGTACAATTGACCAGCATACTTCTTTTATCATCAGGATTAGGAAGCCTCTCTATATAATCACTACTTTCAAGCTTTTTTAATAGTTTGGTCATCCCTCCAGAAGAGAAAAGCATTCCTTCATAAAGTTCAGTTGGTGAGATCGGTCTTTCATGGAAAGAAACAGTAAACAGCACATCAACTTCACTACTGGTCATTCCATAAGATTTTGCGATAACTTCAAAATGATCCTGCAGTAGTTTACTAAGTAGCATAATAGGTACAGAGAGAGAATCATGTTCATGACAGTTTTTTTTGGCACATCCAAAATATTCTTCAATTTTTCTTTTTTCCATGGAAGAAATTATAACATATCTTCCTAGAAAGCTACTTTATTCTTTTGAAGAGATAACATTAAGCCTTGTAAGAATAATAATTGGAATAAGTTGTATAAAAAAAACAACTATCAATATATAAATATTTTCAATTACCAAGTAGCTATAAATTGCTCCAGCAAAGATCAATAAAAAAGCTATATTTTTTGTTTTTCTAGTCACACCTTTGTGTTTTTGCCAGTTTTTAATCATCACTCCAAAGATTTTGTGTTCTAAGAGCCATTGGTGAAGTTTAGGAGAAGACCTTACAAAAGAGGCTGTAGCTAAGAGTATAAAAGGAGTTGTTGGAAGTCCAGGAAGAAGAACTCCTAAAAAACCAAGGAATAAAAAAAGAAATCCTAAAATTAAAAAAACAGTTCTTTTTATCATATAAAAAAGGAGGAGAAAATCCTCCTTGTAGTATTAGATTCTATGTTTAACAAAAGTTGCGTAAAGCTCTTCAAAAGCTTTTTCACTAGAATCCTCAACACTTTCCATTCTCTCAATAGTGGCTTTATAATCTTGATTGTCAATCCAAAAAGAGATAGATTCAGCAACACCTTGATGAACATTTGAATGATGTTTTCCTAATGATTCTAACATTTCAGTCTCATTTTTCACTTGCTCTTTATTGATACTAAACCATTTACCAAACCTACATTGATTTTCATTTTGAATTTCTGCTGGTTTTTCGCTACTCATAAATGCTTTGTAAGCTAGTAGCTTAAACAGAATATGATCTGCCTTTCCATTTCCAATTCCAATTTCATTGGTAATATTTTTAGTAATATCTTTGATTCTTTGAGAATTTGAAATAACAAACTCTAGTTCTTGAAAAAAGGCGTCTAATGAAGTATTAATAACTTCACTATTATTTCTAAATTTCTCAGTCATTTCGATAATCTCTGTTGAGTTTTGCTTCAACTGACCAATATTAATTTCAACCTCTTGTGTTGCTTTTTGAGTTCTTTCTGCTAGTTTTCTTACCTCATCAGCAACAACCGCAAATCCTCGTCCATGTTCCCCTGCTCTTGCCGCTTCAATTGCAGCATTTAAAGCAAGTAAATTTGTCTGATCACTGATATCTTTAATAAGTTCAATAATCTCTCCAATTGAACTAACACTATTATTTAATGAATCTGCACCATTTTCCAATGTAATTGTCTCTTGTGCAATTTGTCCAATACTACCTACAATATCAGTTTTTTGAGACTGAACATTATCAATTCTTACACTTGTTTTTTCATTAAGCTCTGAAGCCTCTTCTAAAGAGTCTACGTTTGCCTGCATAATTCCTTGAACAAATCCTACTCCACTTTCGTAAGATTTAATCAATAGATTCATTATTTCTAATTTAGCCTCATTATTTTTTAATAAACTCTCATCTACTTTTATTTCTTTAGATTTTTCAAGTTCTTGGGTTAATTGTGTATTCTCGTTGGCAAGTCTACTGTTTTCGTTTTCAAGTTCTTTAACTCTTCGTTCTAATTCTGGGTTTCCAAAAAGCCCCATTTCTCTCTCCTAGATTATATTTTTTTGTTATATGTAATATCGACCAACTGGTAGTAAAATCAAGAGATTTTAAGGATTTTTTAAACTTATAAAGAAAGGAAGGGGAAGGAGAGGTTTGCCTCTCCTTTGACTATAAAAAGCTAGATTTAATAACCATCATTTTTTCGTTACACATCTCTTCCATAGAGTGAGGAATTCCCCCCATACCAAGACCAGATGTTTTAGCACCACCAAAAGGCATCCAATCAACTCTAAATGCAGTGTGATCGTTTACCATTACAGTTGTACCATTTAGTCTTTTTACCGCTTTAAAAGCGTTATCAATATTTTTTGTAAATACTGCCGCTTGAAAAGAAACATCCAATGAGTTTGCTCTAGCAATTGCCTCATCTAAAGTTTTGTAAGAGTAGATACAAACAACAGGGCCAAATACCTCTTTTGTTGATACTAACGCATCATCACTAGGGTTTAGAATAACTGTTGGTTCATAACAAGATTCTGAGATTTTTTTACCACCAACTAAGATCTCTCCACCTTTTTCTCTTGCTTCTTCAACCCACTCAGCGACTCTGTCATTTTCACCATTGGTAATAAGTGGACCAACTTCTGTTGATGGATCTAACTGATCTCCTACTTTTAGTTTTGAAGCATAATCAGCAAGTTTTGTTGCAACCTCATTGCAAATATCTTCTTGAACAAAGACCCTTTGTACAGATACACACACTTGACCAGCATGATAAAAACCACCTTTTCCAATTGATGGAATCAGATCTTCGATATCAGCGTCACTTTCAACAATAACAGGAGCAACACCACCATGTTCAAGAGCAACTCTAGTCCCTGGAGAAACTTTTGAGTTTAGATACCAGCCAACCTCTCCAGATCCAATAAATGTTAAAAATGCAGTCTTTGGACTTGTAGCAAGTAACTCTCCTGCTTTTCTATCACAAACAACAGCTTGTGCCCAACCTTTTGGAAGGCCAGCCTCTTCTAAGATCTCAACAAGTTTTACAGCACTCATTGGCGTTGATGTTGCAGGTTTGATAACAACAGGACAACCAACTGCTAATGCTGGAATTATCTGATGAACTGCCAGATTAAAAGGGTGATTAAAAGCAGAAATTGCAGCTACTACACCAATAGGCTCTTTCATTGTGTAAGCCATTCTATTGGCACTTGAAGCAGTGTGCCCCATTGCTATCTCTTTACCTTCATGTACACTTAGATGTTCAATTGCGATTTTAATACCATTAATCGCTCTTTGAACCTCAACTTTT